>CAYZLS010000029.1:0-11450 GCA_964479355.1 uncultured Wenzhouxiangellaceae bacterium
AGCAGGGTGGTCCGCACCGCTTCAACATCTTCAACCTCAATGGCAAAGTGCCGGATTATCCCTTCGGCCCTCGGTTCTTTGACTTTGATAATTTCAAAGTAAGTATCATTACCAAAATCCAGGTACATACCAATCAGTTCATTTTGCTTATTTCGAAACTCAAATTTTCGGTCGATGCCCAGATGGCCATAAAAAGACTCGGTCGCAGCTAAATCGTTGGACTCGATACAAACATGTGCCAGTCTCACAATCATTTGCTTTACTCCAGTGTCGAAAATTTAATGTGGTATCGCCTGCTACTGGTCAGACGCATCCTTCCCTTCACTCCACCAGTCAGTGCCTGCAGCATCGCGCAGAAAAGCATCCCTCTGGGCATCGCTTTGGCCAAATAATGCTCCAAGAACCATTTTCGAGAGATCATCCGCAGGCCATCGCAACTGAGTGCCATCCGAGTTGGCGATGGTTACCATCAAATCACCCACGACGCGGGGATCCAGGGCTTCAGGCAGCCTATCCCGGAGCCTTGTCAACTTGGTTTCTATCAAAGATCTGTAGGGAGAGTCATCAGGGTAGTCCCCTGGCAACAGCGGATACGTTAGCAGGTTTGGGCTAAATATGTTTGTTGCGTAAGACGCTGCATGGACGAGCGCGACCTTTATACCCCAGCGATCGATTTCATGACGCAAGGCCTCGGTCGCGCCTTCAAGCGCAAATTTACTGCCTGTATAGGTAACGTCTCCGGCCAACCCGGCAATTCCCGACAGGGAACTGATCATGATGATGTATCCTCCGCGCTGCTTACGCATTTGCGGCAACACCTGTCGAGTCAACAGCAAAGGGCCGAAAAAATTGGTTTCCATTACCTCGCGAATAGCTTGCTCTGAAAGGTCTTCAAAGGCGCCAGCACGCAAGATACCGGCATTATTCACCAGTACATCAATACGACCTGTCTCATCGATAACTTCCTGGATCAGTTCGCCAAATGTGACTGGCTGTGTGACATCCAAAGATTTTATATGGACGTTCAATTCCTTCTGATCCGCCGCCTGTTGTAATGATTCTGCTTTGTCCAGATTACGCATGGTGGCATAGACCTGATCGCCGTTGCGAGCAAAGGCCAGTGCGCCAGCCAGGCCAAAGCCGCTGTTACAACCCGTTATCAATATCGTCGCCATATTCAGGTCTCCTTAAGAGTTGAAGATTATTGAGATACCCCTGTTTCATGCCCCTTATGGCTTTGCTCAGCTTGAATTAACTTCATGCTGGCCATCGCCAGCAGCGCACATGAAGTCAATGCGGTCGTGATGACGGTCAGGGTGTTATCAAAGCCGAGAGTTACAAAAAAACTGATAAAGGAGGCGCCCGCGGACTGCACAAAAACAAAAAGTGCGGATGCCATCCCGGCAGCATAGGCAAATGGAACCAATGCCTGCCCCACAGTCAAGCTAATCACCATGCCTGTACCCAGGCAGGCAAGTACAATAAGCGATAGCATGATTGTCGGGGCCGGAACGGTATTCAAGCAAAACCCCCAAAGTGCTGCCCATCCGGTCAGTGCCACCCAAAGACCCATATGTATTGTGTTGTCTATACCCATTCTGGGTACAAACAGTCGCACCAAGTATACGCCGGTGGAAACGCCAATATTGAAAATTGCCAGCAAATAACCATTTTGGGTAGAGGAAAGCTGGTAGTGCTGCTCCGAGAGGTAGCTGTAGTTCGAAATAAATAGAATTAAGGTTGCCACGCAGAACATGTTGGCCAGCGCGTTCCGGGCAAAGACCGGATTTATCAATGTGGCATGCCAGTTTTCTTTCCTTTGTTCATCTAACGGCAATTTTTTCGGCACCGTTTCCTTTTGCCATAAATAGCTTCCCACCATGGCCAGTCCGGCGGTCAGTGCCATGATCAGAAAACTGATCCGCCAGCTGGAATGAGATGCCAGATAACCACCGATCACGGGTGCCAAAATGGGTATCCAAACCATTATCAAAAACATCCCTGAAATCGCTTTGGTAGCTCCTGCCGGTCCATAGATATCCCGCAACACCACCCTTGCGATCACTACGCCTGAGGCAGCTCCAACACCCTGTAAAAACCTCAGCACTGATAATCCGAATATCCCCGAAGCAAGGAAGCATCCCATTGAGGCAAGGCTGTAGACAATTATCCCGGCTAGCATAGTTCCACGCCGGCCAAACTTATCTGCGAGCCCACCCCACAGGAAAGGCGATACCGAGTAACCAATCAAGAATATGTAGAGCGTGGTTTGAATGGCAGTTGCGGATGTTGTCAGATCCCGCGTGGCGTTTGGCATGAAAGGAGCGAAAAAATCCACCGACAACGGGGCAAATGAGCTGCTTATCGCCAATACAAAGATCAGCATATAGCCGCTATTTCGCGAGGTGATTGCCGGTGACATGCCTTTTCCTTGCGATCTTGACGGCTTCAATCGCCAGCTTGGAAATTTTTCCGAGCTTACCCGAAGCAACGGTGTCAGCCGGTGTGAGCCAACTGCCGGCACAAGCAAAAACCGATGGTATTGCCAGATAATCGGCAAGATTTTTAGTCGATACACCGCCAGTGGGCATGAATTTCATTTCCCTGAATACGGAACTCAAAGCTTTCATCAGTGCTGGACCACCCGCGATTCCGGCCGGAAAGACCTTGACGGATTTCAACCCCAGATTCCAGGCGCGCTGAGCTTCTGTTGCTGTCGCAATGCCCGGAAAGACGGGAGCATCATGCGCCTTCGCTACGGCAATAACAGATTCATTCAGGCCCGGGGAAACGATAAATTGTGCACCCGCATCGATCGCCGCCATGGCCTGTTCCTCGCCAAGTACAGTCCCTGCACCAACCATGGCATCAGGACATGACCTTCGTATTGCAGCCAGGCAGTGCAAAGCCTCTTCTGTCCGAAGCAGAACTTCCACAACCGTCAGACCGCCCTTGATCAGGGCTTGAGTGATGCGAACGGCGACATCTACATCATCGGATTGAACCAGCGGAACGATTGGTGCACGCAACAACCGTGATTCAATGTGCTCGTTCACATTGTTTATCATCTTTTTTACCCGGCGAGTTGATCCCTTACCTGTTCCATCAGGATGAACTGCCAGGGCGACGGCATCTCGCCGACCGGCACTTCGATCAGGCAGGGCTGACGCGCCGCAAACGCATGCACCAGTATGGTTTTCAACGCATCCGCAGACTCTACGCGATACCCTTTCATGCCGACGGCGTCAGCGAGCTTCAAGTAATCGGGATTATGCAGATCCGAGGCAATGTACCGACTGTCGAACCACTCTTTCTGCTGGCGCTTGACATTTCCATAAGAGTGGTCATTGAATACGATCGATACCAGGGGAATGTTGTACTGTACTGCGGTCGCGATTTCGGGAAGATTGAACATAAATCCGCCGTCACCGTTGATTGAAACCACCGCTTTGTCCGGGTTGCCCACCTGGACGCCAAGGGCGGTAGCGAATCCATAGCCCAAGGTGCCCTGGTAACCGGCAGATATGAAATGCCGCGCTTCGTATACCGGAAACGCGTACCAGGAACTGAATCCGACCTGGGTGACTTCATCCACGAAAAAACCATCATCCGGCAGGGCCTCCCTGATAGCCTGGAGGAAGGCATACTGCGGACCGATACACTGTTCGAACTTTGCCTGAAATTCCATCTTGAGGACTGTCAGTTCCTGCTCGCGTGAAGGCCGGCCATCGATACGATCGTCCAACGCATCGAAAAGCGCCTGCAGGGCTTCGGAGGCGTCGTTGACCATTGCAACATCGCTCATAATGGGCTTGGTGATCTGGACGGGATCGATGTCTATTCTCACGATGCGCAGATTATCGTCATGCCCCCACATTGTCAGGGGCATCTTTACTCTTGATCCCACCACCAATACGACGTCCGCATCTCGCCACAAGTGATGGCCGGCTGGAAGCGATTGGCTGAGGTAGTGGCGGTCACTGACCACACCGCGCCCATGCCGCTTCGAAACAACCGGCGCCTGCAATTTCTCCGCCAGTTTCAACAAATTCGATCCAGCGTCAATGGCGCCACCACCCACAATAATCAGGGGGCTTTTCGCACCTGCAAGCAGCTCAACCGCCCGTTCGACCTGTTGTGAATCAATGGGGGGATGAACCAAGGGCTGCAAAGGGACAGGAGCCGCTACTTCCGATTTCTGCGCCGTAACATCTATCGGCATTTCAAGCTCAACGGGCCTGGGCCTGCCCGTCGTGAGCTGGCGGAATGCTTCATTCACCAACAATGGCGTTTGGGCCGGATGCTCAATGCGTTCCGCCCATTTTGTCAGACTGCGGATCAAAGACAACTGGTCCGGAATCTCATGTAGATGTCCCAGACCGGAACCAATGTCTTTTAACGGTATCTGCCCGCAAAGGCACAATACCCGGGCATTGGCCGCGTAGGCGGTGCACAGGGCAGCGGTAGAATTCAACAAACCGGGGCCCGGTACGACGGTATATACGCCAACCCTGCCGGTGGATTTGGCGTAACCATAGGCCATATAGGCGCAGCCCTGCTCGTGCCGGGAACGCACCAGTTTCAACTGCCCTTCACTACGATAGATCGCGTCAAACAGGTAGTCCAGCTGACCACCCGGTAATCCAAACATAGTGTCAATCCCCTGGGCGAGTAAGGATTCCACCAACGCATCTGCTCCGCTGATCCGGCTCATTTACTATTCTCCTGTGCGACAGATCATTATATAGGCCAGCCGCTAGAAAAATTCAGGCCAATTGTTTCATCTTAAATTTATGTAATTAATCCACTATAAATAGGATGATTAAATTTTAACTGCTATCTATGAATCTACTGTTGTTCATAACTTATAATCTTTATTATTAATTACTTATAAAAATCAATGAATATTGATGTCACTTCATAGTATAAGTACACCATTCCATTTGATGAATTATATCAGATTAGTTAATGGGGTTTAATGGTCAGATTTGGCTAAGCCATTTGAAAACACCGATACCGATGAGATTGGCGACGGCATAACCCAGAATTCCAACCGTAATTCCGGGCGTGATCAGCGTCTTCCAGCCCTTTGTGGTGGCCAGCGCTGCGGCAACTGCGGCCCCAACGATCGCTGCCGCCGAACCGATGATTGCGACCGCAAGATCAATCTTGAATAATTTTGCGCCCAGCAGTAACACGATGAACTGTACAGCAAGCAAGTAGCTGCAATAGACGAAAAGAACCGGTGCCGACTTGATGAAGCTGACTGCATCTGTGCCTGCTCCGATGACAGCGAAAAAAGCAAACATGCACAGCATGCCCAGCGCAAAATCACCTTGTAGCTTCGCGAACTGCTTCGGCGCGATATTGGCAAGAATGACCGTAATGATGGTGATAAAGAATAGATTATAATTGCCTAGGCCCAGCCGGTTTGAAACATAGCCAGATACGGCACAGATCGTGAAACTGATGGCGATACCGAGGGCGACATGGTCGGAGCGGAATAGCGGCACATCGTCATCGCTTTTCGTGACCGCGGTTTGGTTGGTGTGCTCAATGATCACTGAAGGGAAATGTTGTCGTATAAAAGGTACGGCAGGCAGCATGGCGAGGACAACCAGGCCAATAATGCTGGCTGGCGCGCTGGCGCCAAGGGCAACGCTGAATTGTGTCGACGACATTTGCACCGCCTCCGACACTGCAACAAAGTTTACAACACCACCTATGAAAGCACCCGCATAGGTTCCAGCAATCTCCGGACCTTCCGGGCCCAGATCGAACATGAAAAAGCCTGAAATGGCGCCTGCGCATACTCCAAGTCCTGATATCATGAATGCCGGCAACACCCAGCCGCCATCTGTGAATAAGCTGCGCAGATTGGCTTTGAACAGCAAAAAGGGAACACCCAGCGGCAACAGGTATTGACCGACAAAATCATAGGCTGGTGCATCATCGGGTATGATGCCGGTGTTAGACAAGAGCAGACCGATTCCTATCACCCAGGGAACGCCAGGTAATATCTTTGAGATGGGTTTACCATCAACCCAAAAACCAAGCCAGGCCAGCGCAAATATGATTGCGGCAAGTGCGGTATTGTTATCGGCAGAGATAATTGGCATACGCGCCTCCGATCAACCTCAGTTCTGTGGGTGTCCACCTAATACTCTAAGCTGCCAATTAGTGCTGTTGCGCTTCCTCGACAAGACTGCGTTCGACTGCCTCCACTCGCACACGGCCGTGTGAGAGCATCCTGACCGTATTTGAATGGGCGCTCTTGGCCTTGCCCGTGGCAATGGCCCAGGCGACGTCGTGGTGCAATTTAAGGTCTGTCTGCAACTTATTCTGGTCTGCGGTTCCGATATTGAAGTGCGCTTTGAGATAGGTGGCTACGGCGTGCTTGAAATGGCAGATGAAGGCATTATGCGAGGCAGTCAGTATGGCGGAATGAAGCTGAATATCAGCGGCAACTCGCTGGCTGGAATCTTCCCGATGGCACCGCATATCATCATACGCGGCCAGAATGATGGCCACATCCTCCCTGGTTGCACGCACTGCCGCGAGTTCCGCCGCTTTGGGTTCGATGATGCGCCGAATTTCGAGGAGGGCAAGCAGGAATTCAGGTGTGGTCGTTTCGGGATCCGCGTGCCAGGAGAGCACGTCAGGGTCGAGCATGTTCCATTCATTCTTGGGCCGAATTTTGGTCCCACTTCTGGGCGCAGTGAAAATCAGACCTTTCCCCGACAGAACCTTGACAGCTTCCCGAAGGGTGTTTCTGCCAACGCTCAGACTGTCTGCAAGTTGTTGCTCCACCGGCAGGGTTTCACACTCGATATACTGGCCTGCTGCAATTCTCTGGCCGAGAATATCCACTACCGATTTCACCTGACCCCTTCCAGTTATCTTCTTCAATTCATCGTCCTCCACTAACAACCCAACCGTAATACCCACATGTTATACCGTCTACCATTATGTGCAAAGATCAAGTGTACTTGATCCCATGAAGTATATCTATTTTAATATTTAAGTAGGATTATAACTAGATAAAAATCTTAAACATTCATTATAGACAAGTGTCAAACAGCACCCAAATCCAAGCCCGGTTTAAGAATTCTCAAGATGTCACAATTGAGTTCATAATCATGTAACTAATTATTTGTACTAAATATATAACTATATAGTTCGTGCACAAGCACCTCGCGATAGGAGATTGTTTCAAAAATTTGAAAATTGACAATTTATGGGATTATTGATAGTTTATACCTGTTCACAAAGCATCCTAAACGGACCTGACACACCAATTGGTTCAGAATGTCTAGGCTTCCGAAAAACAAGTCAAATCCATGAAAATGGTCAATGTAGAAGTTATAGTTACGAGTCTGGGTCGCAATTTCGGAGCTTTGAAAATCTTCACAAATGGCACCGTGTATCAATATTGAGGCTCAAATGACGGTACGCATACTGCTAAGCACTACGTCCTACCAGGACACGCCTGGATCGCATCAGGAATTACTCGAATCTCAGGATTGGGAACTCGTGCGGGAACGTGGACCACTCAACGAACAGCAGATGCTGACTTTGGCCGGCCAGTTCGATGGTTTTCTCTGCGGCGACGACGCAATCACCAGCGCCGTCATTGACAAATCGCTTCCGCGCCTGAAGTGGATTTCAAAATACGGCATCGGCATTGACAAGATCGACAAGGAATATGCAACGGCCAAGGGTCTGCCGATCGGTTTTTGCCCGGGCGTCAACCACACGACGGTTGCAGAGCACACCTTTGGATTGATGATCGGTCTGACCAAGAAAATCGTCGAAGTCGCCTCGCACACCCGCGCCGGCGAGTGGAAACGGCTGACCGGTAACGAGATCCTGGGCAAGCGATTGGGCATCGTCGGCATGGGCCGTATCGGTAAAGCCGTCATCGAACGGGCAAACGCTTTCGACATGGAGTGCTGTGCGTATGACATTTTCTGGGACGAAGCTTTTGCAGCCGGGCACAAGGTGAGCCGGTGCGAAACGTTGGACGAACTTTTTTCGTCTTGCGATATCGTCTCGCTGCACTGCTTCCTGGACAAAAACACAGAAAATCTAATCAATAAACAATCCATCGCCAGGATGAAAGACGGTGTCATCATGATTAACTGTGCACGAGGTGAAATCGTCAATACGCGGGACATCGCCGATGGTCTCAATTCCGGTAAAGTGGGCGGCTACGGCGCGGATGTGCTGGAGGTCGAACCGCCGCCTGATAATCACGTTCTGTTCACAACGCCCAATACGATCATCACATCGCACGTCGGTTCCCGAACCTATGAGTCGGTTCAGCGCCAGGCGATGATGGCAACGCAAAACCTGATTAACTTTGTCGAGGGCAAACCACCCTTGGCCCAGGCCAACGTGTTGCCTGGCCAGGAAAATGGCTGATAGTACTTTTTACGTCGTCGGTTCCACTGACCACAACGAACTGGTCGAAGCCGCATACCTGCATCGAGGCTATTCTGAAGCCGAATCCAGGGCCGCATCACGATTCTGCGAGATGGCTTCGACTTACGGTATCCGAACGCATAACGCGATCAAGGCTTTGCACCTGGACCACGTGTTCGGAAGCGGGATCGGAGGTTGTGTCCCGGGCACTGAAATCGAAAAAGGCAAATGCCGCTTCAAGGGTTCTGAGATCTGGGATGCAAAACTCAAGCTCGGCCAACCCGTGGCCTTTGCGGCAATGCAACGTTGCATTGAACTGGCCGACGAATACGGCATCGGCCAGGTCAGTGTCGATAACTGCTTTCACTACCTGTGGGGCGGCGGTTACGTCATCGACACGGCCATGAAAGGATACGTTGCCTATACGAATTGCACATCTGCGCTCGCCGAGGTCGTACCGTTTGGCGGAAAGTTTCCAACACTCGGCACCAACCCGCACAGCTGGGCATTTCCAACCCAGGACGCCGTCGGGTTTCCGATCGTCGTTGACTGGGCGACTTCTGCCATTGCGATGGGCCGGGCCCAGCAGTTCAAGCGCGAAGGTAAACGCTTACCCGAGGGCGCGGCCGTGGATGCCGATGGAATCCCCACAACCGATCCCGGCAAGGCTGCATCGCTGCTGCCGTTCGGCGCGCACAAGGGTTACGGGCTTGCCCTGATCAACGAACTTGTCGCTGCTTTGATCGGTGGTTCACTACCCACGATCCGCGGCAAGGAAGTCGAAGCGGGCGAAAAATCCTCGGCCAATTTCTATTTCCAGGTGATCCACCCGGAAGCAATGAACGGCGGGTTGTTCGCCCAAGGTCGGACACAAAAAGAGAACATCAAGGCTGTCTTGGCCGACATCCTCGGTCATGGCAATGAAAATTGCTTGCTTCCCGGTGAAATCGAAGCTAGGGCGGCGAGGCAAACCGAAGCGGCAGGCGGTCTGTTATTCACGGCGGCTGAGATCGAGTCCTTCGGCGAAATCGCCAGAGAATGTGGTTGTCCCGAGTGGAATTTGGATTCATTGGAGACGTTTGCTGCATAATCCGGACAGTGGCACAACCAAACAATCAAACGGTAAACGACCATGGAAATCAAATCTCCCAACTCATGCCAGTACGACATCCTCTCGCTGGGAGAGATCATGCTACGGCTCGACCCGGGTAATGGACGGGTTCGAACAGCACGTAATCTGACCGTCTGGGAAGGTGGCGGCGAATACAACGTGGCCCGCGGCCTTTGCCGCTGCTTCGGCATGCGCGCCGCCGTAGTCACTGCCCTGGTCGATAACGAAATCGGGCGCCTGATCGAGGATTTCATGCTTACCGGTGGAGTGGACATTAACCACGTCAAGTGGCTACCCCACGACGGACTCGGGCGCACGGTCCGCAATGGCCTGAATTTCACCGAGCGAGGTTTCGGTATCCGTGCCGCGTTGGGCACCGTGGACCGTGGCAACACCGCTGCAAGTAAGCTCAGCCCGGGTGATATCGACTGGGAGCAAATTTTCGGACAGCACGGTGTCCGTTGGTTCCACACCGGGGGTATATTCGCGGCCATTTCAGACACTGTACCTGACGTGATCGTAGAAGCACTCACCTGTGCCAGGAAACATGGAACCATTACGTCCTACGACTTGAACTACAGGGCGTCACTGTGGGAGGGCTTCGGTGGCAAAGAGCAGTGCCGGAAAGTCAATCGGGAAATCGCCACGATGGTCGATGTGATGATCGGTAACGAGGAAGACTTTACCGCCTGCCTTGGCTTGCAGGTGGAAGGCGTGGACGAGCACATGCAAAGGCTTCCGGTTGAGGCTTATTCAAATATGATCGAACAGGCGACTCGTGAATTCCCGAATTTCCAGGCCATTGCCACCACCTTACGGGCAGTCAAATCCGCCTCGGTCAACGACTGGGGTGCCTTGTGCTGGAAGGATGGGGAGTTGTATCAGTCGACACACCGCCCCGACCTCGCGATTTTTGACCGCGTCGGTGGTGGCGACAGTTTCGCTTCCGGTTTGATCTATGGATTGATGACCAGCGGCGACCCACAGCTCGCCGTAGACTATGGTGCCGCGCACGGTGCGCTCGCGATGACCACGCCGGGCGACACCAGCATGGCCACCAAAGTCGAGGTTGAATCCCTCATGAAAGGAAAATCTGCGCGTGTAAAACGCTAGACATAAACGCATATTGCATAACTACTAAGGAGTGCCAAGGTGTCAAACGCAGATATTGGATTGATCGGGCTCGCCGTGATGGGCGAGAACCTGGTGCTCAATATGGCCAATCATGGTTTCACCGTTGCAGTATTTAATCGCACGACGTCCCGGGTCGATGAGTTTATTGACGGCAGAGCCGAGGGCAAGTCGATAATAGGCACCCACTCGGTCGAGGAACTGTGTTCGAAACTGAAACGGCCCCGCCGGGTCATGATCATGGTTAAGGCCGGCACGGCTGTCGAAAAGGTGATTGAATCCTTACTACCCTACCTTGAGCCAGGTGACATCGTGATCGATGGTGGTAACAGTGAATTTCCGGACAGCGTCCGCCGTACGGATGAACTGGCAGCCAAAGGCATCCTGTTCATAGGAACCGGGGTCTCCGGCGGCGAGGAAGGTGCTCTGAAAGGACCGAGCATCATGCCCGGAGGAAATCCGCAAGCGTGGACCTTCGTGAAACCGATCTTCCAGGCCATCGCTGCGAAAACCGATAAGGGTGAGCCCTGTTGTGACTGGATCGGCCGGGGCGGTGCCGGACATTTCGTCAAGATGGTGCACAACGGCATCGAGTACGGCGATATGCAAATGATCTGTGAGACCTACCAGATGATGAAAGTGGGCCTTGGCATGTCGAATGATGAAATGCACGAGGTCTTTACACGCTGGAACCAGGGTGTGCTGGATAGTTACCTGGTCGAAATCACCCGCGATATTCTCGGCTACAGGGACGAAGACGGCACTGCAACACTCGATTTGATTC
>CAYZLS010000030.1:0-3870 GCA_964479355.1 uncultured Wenzhouxiangellaceae bacterium
CGACCATGGTGAGCCATGAAATTGATATCTTCGGGTCTGACCATGGATGCCGCCATCACCAGATCACCTTCATTTTCACGGTCTTCATCATCTATCAATACGACCATACGACCGGCACGGATATCATCAATGAGTTCCGGAATACTGTTATGTTTCATGCTTATTGTTCCTTTACCCCGCAGCATTAATGTCAGGGCCTGATCCTTGTAACAGCCGATCCAGATATCTGGCGATTAGGTCAATTTCCAAATTGACTTGCTGGCCGACAGCCAAACGACCCAAGGTCGTCACTTCAAGCGTGCGCGGAATAATGCAAATTGAGAACTGTGTTGCAGACGCAGTATTAACCGTCAAACTCACCCCATCAAGACACACGGACCCTTTAACTGCAATAAAGCGGGTCAGTGCATGCTCCATTTCAAAATTAAACTGCTCAGAACGGGCTTGGCGAGTACGCGAAATCAGTTTAACCAGACCGTCAACATGACCTGAAACCATGTGTCCCCCCAAGCGGTCTGCAGCGCGCAGAGCTAACTCCAGGTTGACAGGGTCACCCGGTTTACGCTCACCAAGGCTGGTTTTCGCCAGGGTTTCGACCGACAGGTCTGCACTGAACCCGGTAGCATCAGGTTCAAGCATGGTCAGGCAAACCCCCGACACGCTGATACTGTCACCGGGCTTGCAATCGGCCATCAATGCTGAGGGTACCTCAAATCGCAGACGCAAATCAGTACCATGCGCTACCCGCGATTGCAATTTTCCGGTGGTTGCTACGATTCCTGTAAACACTTGCTTTCCTTGGGCCTGTTCTAATAAACCGGCTGCAACCGCAAACACAGGTCGTTGCCGATTTGACGTGAATCCAGCCACTTTAAATGGATGCGATTTAGCATGTTGTCAAGTCGTGGGGTGGCAAATGGGCTTACTGCGCCACCGCCAAGCAGGACAGGTGCCTGGTAAATCAGTATTTCATCGACCAGACGCTGCTCAAGCAGCGCGCCACACAAGGTCGCACCGGCCTCAACCTGCACCTCATTAATGCCGCGGCTTGCCAGTTCGCGCATCAGGGCCTTAAGGTCCACACGGCCGTCGGTCACCGGTAACTCGATGCACTCTAAACGTTCAGACGACAATTGGTGTTTTGCGGCATTGCTGTTGATACCGGCAATCAACACCTTACCGCCCAAATGCAGCAAACGGGCATCTTTGGACAATCGCCAATGACTGTCAACAATGACCCTCAATGGTTGTCTAGAATCTTTATTGAGCCGTACATTCAGTGCCGGGTCATCCGCCAGCACCGTACCGATACCGGTCAGAATAGCATCCGACCTTGCACGCCAGGCCTGTACATCTGCCCGCGCGGGCGCCCCACTGATCCACTGACTGCTGCCGTTGGCCAATGCAATATGGCCGTCCATGCTCTGTGCCAACTTTATTCTTACCCATGGGCGTTGCTGTCTCATACGCTGCAGAAATCCAGCATTGAGCGCCTGCGCCTGTTCAGAGAGCAAACCTGTTTGCACCTCAATGCCGGCCTGACGCAGGTATTCAAACCCGTTGCCGGCAACCTCCGGGTTAGGGTCTTCATGCGTAGATACCAAACGGACAATTTTTGCCTTGACCAATGCCTCTACGCAAGGCGATGTCCGGCCACTGTGGCAGCAGGGTTCAAGTGTCACATAAACCGTAGCACCTGCAGCTTTTTCGCCAGCAGCACGCAAGGCATTAATTTCGGCGTGGGCCTCACCCGCGCGTTGATGCCAACCGCTGGCCACACGTTTACCGTGGCGGGCAATAATGCAACCAACGCGTGGATTGGGATGGGTGGTGTTCAGACCCCGGCGAGCCAGACGGAGGGCACTAGCCATACAGCTGACATCAAAAGGAGTAAAGTTCATTTTTTGCGCTGTTTGTTTCTGAGGTTAATATCCAACAGGGATATCTGGCGTTTATCAAGACTGCCAGGGTGCTCGCTTTCCAGTTTTTCAATCTCATCCCGGAAGGCCTGCACATCTTCAAAGCGCCGGTAAACTGACGCGAACCTTACATAGGCAACCTGATCCAGATGACTCAATTCGCGCATCACCCAGTCACCTATCAGGCTGCTGGGTATCTCAGCTTCTTCTACACTGCGGATTTCGTGCAGTAAGGTACGGATGGCACACTCAACTTCGCGTGTTTCAACCGGTCTTTTTTCCAATGCCCTGAGCATACCATTGCGCAGTTTTTGTTCGAAAAATGTCTCACGATTACCATCCGACTTGATTACCCGGGGCGCCTTTAATTCCGGCGCTTCATAAGTATTGAAACGAGCTGAACAACTGGGGCATTCGCGCCGGCGCCGGATCTGCATGCCATCGCCTGTGATCCGGGAATCCACCACCCGTGTATCATCATGATTGCAAAACGGGCACCACATTAATGACGATAGACCGGATGTTTAGAACACAGGGCTGCAGCCACCGCGCGCACCTCTTGCTCAACATCCGCATTACCCATGTTGGCGAGCACATCGCAGATGATGCCGGCAAGTAATGTGCAGTCGTCCTGGTCAAACCCTCGTGTGGTAACCGCAGCCATACCCAAACGCAGACCACTGGTCACAAACGGTGAGCGCGGCTCGCCCGGCACGGTATTCTTGTTGACGGTAATCGTCGCCCGGCCCAGTGCGTCCTCCGCATCTTTGCCAGTAAATTCTCGACCGATTAAATCCACTAGGAAAAGGTGGTTGTCCGTGCCGCCAGAAATTATCTTGTGACCCCGTTCCAGCATTACCCCAGCTATCGCCTTGGCATTGTCCACTACTTGCTGCTGATAGTGTTTGAATTCTGGCTGTAAAGCCTCCTTGAAGGCTACCGCCTTGGCCGCAATGACATGCATTAACGGACCACCCTGAGTACCCGGGAAAACCAGTGAGTTCAGTTTTTTCTGAATGGCTTCATCATTTTGTGCCAGGATAATTCCGCCCCTGGGACCACGCAGTGTCTTGTGCGTGGTGGAGGTAACCACATGTGCATGCGGTATCGGGCTCGGATAAAGGCCCGTCGCTACCAGTCCGGCAATATGGGCCATATCAACCAGCAATAAAGCTCCGACCGAATCAGCAATTTCACGCATCCTGGCCCAATCCACGATCCGCGAATAAGCAGAGAAGCCACCCACCAGCAAGCGCGGCCTGTTCTTCTTGCAATCTGCTGCATTTGCTCGTAATCAATCAGGCCGGTGTCTTCACGTACGCCGTAGGTCACGGCGTTAAACAGTCGACCTGAAAAATTGACCTTTGATCCGTGAGTAAGATGACCACCGTGGGACAGGTTCATGCCGAGCAAGGTATCACCTGGCTGCATCAGCGCCAGATATGCCGCTGCATTGGCCTGTGAACCGGAATGCGGTTGGACATTGGCATAGCTGGCGCCAAATAACTGTTTGACCCGGTCGATTGCCAGACTCTCGGCAATATCGACATATTCACAACCACCGTAGTAACGCCGACCCGGATAACCTTCCGCATATTTGTTGGTCAACACCGAACCCTGTGCTTCCAACACCCGCGAACTGACGTAATTTTCCGAAGCAATCAATTCAATATGATCTTCCTGACGCTGCTCTTCACCTGCGATTGCTGTTGCCAGTTCTGGATCAAATTGTTCTATGCTGGTTCTATCGTCAAACATGTTATTACCTGTATTGGGTATGCCTTTTCCCAGGTTACTTTACCGGTTGCGTGCGAGTGTGATTCTATCATTTTGTGAGACGGTTGACGCCGCAAGAACGACGTGTCTACTTGTAGGGAACTCTAACACTCATATTGTACCAGCATAGACCGGGTGACTTCATCGCCGTAACCTGACCAACGGCCACAGGATG
>CAYZLS010000030.1:3880-10764 GCA_964479355.1 uncultured Wenzhouxiangellaceae bacterium
CTGAGCCAGATAGCCGCATAGACCATTATTCGGATCGGCAATAAAGTCGTGCCAGCCTGAAACTTATCAAAAAGCCTGACTAGGGACCGGTGCTTTTGCAAATGTACCCAGCCCGGTCGGCTACGGCTGGACAAACCCTGCAGATGCACACTGCCTGCCAGCGGCACGTATAAACAATGCCAACCATTTTCGGCCAGACGGTACATTAAATCCAGATCCTCACAATGCATCAGGAATTGTTCATCAAAAAAACCTACCGCTGCAAACACATCACGTCTGAGGAACATACAAGCACCACCCACAGCCTCGCAGGCTTGCGCTGCCTCACCCGTACTAGATACATCGACTTCAACACCGTGAAAAACAGGCAACCAGCGCCCCAACCGCCACAGACCACTGGCCGTCATCAATAATTTCCACGGCGTTGGGAAACGTCGCACAGTGGCTCGCTGCATATCACCACACGCATTACGTACCGCCGGCCCCGCAAGCGCCGCATCGGAGTCATTATCAAGTGCAGTTCTCAACTGCGCCAGGGCGTCAGGTTCAAGAATGCAATCAGGGTTCAATACCAGTATATAGTTTGCATCCAGGCGCTCCGCGACTCGATTGACAGCCGCAGCAAAGCCCAGGTTTTCAGTATTAAAGAGGAATTGAATTCCAGGGTGGTCGAGGTACTCGCTACGTAGCTGCTGCGCACTGTTATCGCTGGAAGCGTTATCTATAACCGTAATCTCAGTCAACTGCGTACCCTTAATTAAGGCATCAACGCAGCGCTTTAGCGTCTCACCCGCGTAAAAGTTGACGATGATCGTCGCGATGGTCACTTTGCTGGTTAACTATCCAAACAAACGCCGCCACCAGGATACCGGGCGACGCGTCTGGGTGTCGAGTTGTTGTTTCAACTCCTCGATCTCCTTTGCCATCCCGGCGATGATGCCGCCGGCCGCCATGTTGCGTTTGATTTCGCCGTAATAATGTTGATATACGGTTTCTTCCCGATCATCGAATAACCACAGGCGGCCGTTGCATTTCGGCAATAAAGCCTCTTCGGCTGCGCACAGGGCAATAAAATACATCGGTGCTTGCGTAATGCCCTGGGAAACCGGCAAATCTACACTCGACCCGGTAGCTGAATCGGTAGCACCAAACTGGTCAAATGACACCTTCTCAAGTTCATCCATGGACCAGATCGCGGAGTGAAACATCAGTTTCTGACCCAATAAGCGCCAGGCTGGAAAATGCCGTCCCAACAGCGCTTTCAGCTCATCTGTATAGAGTTCTTTGAGGTGAAATTCGTTGCAGGTATTGTGCTGTTCCGAATAAACAGCCTTATCCGGAGAGGAAACTATCAAATAACCATCAGGTTTGAGTACGCGTTTAAACTCGGCCAGCAGTTCATCCTGGGCATCAAGATGTTCCAACGTTTCAAACGAAACCACCCGGTCAAATTCATGCTCAGCAAATGGCAAGGCCGCACAGTCCGCTACTTGAAATTCCAGGCCGTCCTGCTGTCCATAACGGGCATTGGCATGAGCAATCGCTTCTGCCGAGATATCCACGCCCGTCACCACAGCGCCCGTTGCTGCCAGCAACGCGGCACCATAACCTTCACCACAGGCCGCATCCAGCACACGAGTACTCGCACACCAGCGCGCAGCCAGCGCGTAACGTTGAAAATGCTCGTAACTGATCTCACGCACGCATTCCGGGGTGAAGCGCTCGCCGCTATATTCCAGGGTAGCTGACATCTTTGACCTCTAATGATTTTCTGTTCTATTCATCAACGCACATCATGCATGAGCAGGTAAATTTTACCCCATTCTCACTCCTGAACGCTCGGTGCATCTAAGGATTTTCTGTCTGCGAGACGCCAACGGATCTGCCTGGATAAATTCAGTTACTTTTTGTTGGTAGTGCGGGTGTTTACTTAACAAGCGCCGCATGCTTTGCTCGTCCGCCTGCAAGCCCAAAGGCTGAAATGACGCTCCGCCATGATGGACAACGTAGGTGTCATCACACAAAACGTTTCGGAATCCAGCTGCAACTGCCCGTTGACAAAAATCGTTTTCTTCACCGTAGCCATGACCAAAGGTATCTTCATCAAACAGGCCCACCTGCCTGATCACGTGCAATGCAATCGCCATGCAAAACCCAACAGCCGTGGGTATTTCCGGGTAGACCGGGTCGGCGCAGGCGGCAATGGCCTGCGCAATTTTTTCCGGACGATCTGGTACCGGATTGGTACTGCAAAACTGGGGAATGGAGACAATTTCACCATTATTTGACCACGGCGTCGCAGTTGCGATCGATTGATCAGAAGACAGGCAGCGGGCCAGGCGCTGTAACCAACCCTCTGTGACTTCGGTATCAGAATTGAGCAACACCATATCTGTATCAGCCTGACGCATTCCATGATTAGCCGTAACCACAAAGCCCATATTGTACTCGTGCAACAACAACTGGCGGTATGCCTTAGCCTTGCCAGCAAAGGATTCCAATAAGGGCCGGACCCGTTCATCGGTCGAGGCATCATCAATTAGTACGATGCGCGCATCACCCGCCACAGTGCGCTCAATGGATTCAAGGCAGCGCTCAAGATGTTCAAACGCATTAAAGACCGGGATAATGATCAGTGGCATGGCGATGCTAGCCCCAGCGGTGTGGCAGTCTGACAAAACCCATTTCCCTGCTCTTGCCGGTCACCTTGAAGGCCACCTCGTGGCTATCAAACAGTCTGATCCCCTCAGGGTCCATGGAAAACCCACGCAGAGAATAGCTTCCAGGCAGCAGATCGATATTGTCAAAGCAGATACTATAAAGGTAGTGTTGGTCATTGATACGTTCGGGGGTAACTTTATCCTGATCAGAATCAATCCCGTAGACCGGTGTACCATCGGCCCTTACAATGCCTATAACGCCTACGGGAGGCCTGTCATCCGGTGAGTAAATCACCAATTCAGCGACGATGTCTTCGCCCATGGCAAATTCGGCGACCATCCCTGTCTTGCCGGGGTTCCGTTCAGGTAAGAGCCTGAACTGTTCAATGCGATAAAAAGACCCATCACCCTGCCGATGCAGACGAACTTCACGCTCTTCAACTCTGAGGTGCTCATGCCAGGCCAGATAAGCCTGCGTAACTGAAAAAACATCACCGGATTGCCGCACGGCCCCGTCATGAATCCAGATCACTTTTTGACACAATTTTTGTACAACGTACATGCTGTGAGATACCAACAACAGGGTTCCACCGTCTTGCAAGAACTGTTCAATCCAGCGGATACATTTTTTCTGAAATGACTCATCGCCCACCGACAGCACTTCATCAGTAATCAACAGATCAGGACGACAGGCCGTGATGACGGCAAAGCCGAGCCGCACCACCATCCCTGATGAGTAATGCTTAACCGGTTCATAAATATAATCACCAATATCAGCAAATGCCAATATGTCGTCGAGCATCTCATCCAACTCAGCACTGCTCAGACCCATCAACGAAGCCTTCATCCGGACGTTGTCAAGACCAGTGAAATCAGGTTGGAAACCGGCACTGAGCTCCAGCATCGCGGCAATGGTGCCCCGAGTTTTCACCTGCCCTTGGGTGGGTTGGATTACACCGGTCAAGACCTTTAGCAAGGTCGACTTGCCCGCCCCGTTTTCACCGATAATACCTAACGACTGTCCACGTACAACCTCCAGGTTTATATCGCGCAGTACCTCCACACCCTGGCGTGGCTTGCGGCCAAATAACAATGCAATAAAAGCCTGCAGGCGTTCACGTGGCTTATGTACCCGCGGATAGATCTTACTGATCTGCTGCAAATGAACCAGCAAATCCATCAGATAAAATCCTCGAAATGGCCGGAAAAACGCCGGAAAAACCGGAGTGCAAGCCAGCAGAACAGACTGATAAGCGTTACCGCCACCAAAGCATTGAGCCCCAAGTTGATTTTACCAAATAACAATAATTCGCGCAGGTGGGTGACAAACCATGCCATTGGGTTCCAGCGGGCAATATTCTGGATGGATTCCGGCAAATAAGTTGCACTGTACAAGATGGGCGTGGAAAAAAACCATAAGGTCATAACCGGCTGCATTATTTGTGCCACATCACGTACAAAAACCTGCAGGGCACTGGTAACCAGGGAAATGGCGCAGGCCAACGCCCACATAAGCAATATCAGCGGAATAGCCAACAGGCCAAACAGCCAGTGGATAGATGTACCGAGTATTTGTAATACCACCAATACAGCCAGATAGCCAACCCCGTGCATGATAAAAGTGGCGCTTACCGTGGCTACCGGAAGTTGTTCGGTGGCAAATGCTACTTTCCCCAATAAGGCAGCGTTGGCAGTGATAGCGCTATTGGCCCGTAAAATCGCCTCGGAAAATGCTGTCCAGGGCCAGAATGCGACCGCCAGATAGGGCACAAAGCCGATATCGCCGGCCTCCGGGCCTTGAAGATGGTTGAAAATACGAAAGCGTAAATCGCCAACAGCATCAATGGCTGCAAAATCAGCCAGGCAAAGCCGGTCATGTTTTCGAGGTAGTCCTGACGAATCTGGCGTACTACCAGGTTCTTGAAAAACACCCATTCAAACTTTCTTTTTATTGCCTTAATAATCCAGATCCAGCCGTTGCTACAGGCTGTATTTTACTCCGAATCTGACGCTCCGCCAGTCGGCCCCGTAGCACCAACCAAACGGGAGATCAACTCATCCAGAGCCGCCTTGCTCACGTCCATCTCGTTATTTTTCAGGCTGTTGAGATAATTTTGCCGCTGACGCGTTTGATGGCGCTCACGGGCATTTATTATCAAGTTCTGTTTTTCGTTATCAAAACTGGAAGTTTTTGCTGCGATATGGTCATCGAGACGAATGATATGATAGCCGAACTCACTTTTGACAGGTCCGGATATTTCGCCTTTTTCAAGCGTAAATGCGGCGTCTTCAAAAGGCTTGACCATGTCCCCACGCTTCACTCCCGTAAATATGCCATGATTCGAAGCAGCACTGGGGTCTTCGGAGTATTCCGTCACTAGACGATCAAACATTGCCGGGTCCAACAACAGTTGTTGATAGATGGTATCCGCCAGCTTCAGGGCTTCTGATTCTGTACGTTTCTCGATAGCTATCAAGATATGGCTGGCGTCAACCATTTTCGGGCCCATGAATTCTTCAGGATGTAATTGGTAATATTCGCGTGCAAGTTGCTCGTAGTCAGCATCTGGTTGTGTTTCTTGATAATGTTGCAACCAAGCCATTGCCAACTCCCCTTCCGCGGCCAGTTGCATGCGAGACACCGCCATTGCCTGCTTGTCAAACCCAGCAGCGCGGGCATCCGCTGCCAACTGGGCATTTAATAACAAGGAACCCAGGACATCCGAGAATCTTGCGCGGTCGCGCAACACCTCCAGCCTTATAGCAGCTGGAATCCTTGCTGCCCGGGCTGAAAATATATCCTGGGTAATGACACCCTTACCCTGGCGTGCCAAGAATCCTGAAACCGTGCTGGAATCAGTCGCTGACTTATTTGCCTGCGCAAAGCACAGGTGGTTCTGCATTAACAAAAATATGACTAAAAGAAAATACGAACGCATTGCACACTCCGAGTATCAAATACATTAACTTTGCTAATCTAGGTCACACACACAAAAACCGGCCCTCCTGATGGAAGACCGGTCTGGTCCAGCCTTTTAAAGCTATTACGAGTCTGGCGTAAACTTAGACTGAATTAGAATCTCACAATGTAGGTCGCCATTAGCCCTTGTTATGGGCGATACGCAAGATGATGTCGACGCATCTGTCCCGTTGGTAAATGTAAAATTTAGATAATAGGTGCGGCCTTTTTCAAGTCGACACATGCTACTCGCCCCCGTCGGCTCTTCTGTTGTTGTATAGGCAATCCAGCCATCCAACCCCCACAACTGTTTACACTCAGCCGCAACCTCGAAATCACCCGGCACTGAACTAAGAGCACCCATGCGAAGACCGTCTGAAGATGTGAGTGTTAGCAAAGAAAAAGCACCATACCCGCTTGCATCGCCTGTGTCGAAACTAATGTAATTATAACCGCACTCTCCGACATCCAGATACGCCCTAGTACTGTTTAGGGGCGACGGGAACACGTGGGCTACGCCTGCTCCATACTCATCGTTATTAGCCCACCATTCGCTCCACTCCAACGAACTCGCGGTATTACTTAGACTCGTTGATGGGCTGCAGTCCTGGGTTATCGTCGAAGAGCTTGAACTTGAAACAGTCACATCGATCGTAGTCGACAAGGCATTACCGCTCGCATCCTCGCACCTTAAGGTAAAGGTATAGGTTTTGTCTACGGAAAGCGCGATATCCATGCTACTGGACACGTTCAGAGGCTGCGCCCAACCACCAGCACCGTCCAATCCTTTGCATGACGCAGCATTCACCGTAGTCCAGCTTAAAGTGAAAGACTGGTTAGGCAGTACTGTTGCAGCAGAGCTTACGAATGAGGTGATCGAAAAGTCACCCGTGGTAGGTGGTGGAGGATTCGTTCGTGATGTAGAGCCACTGCCAACCGTCACAGTAGTCGATTTTGTATCGGTAGTCCCAGAAGTATCCTCGCAAACCAGGTAAAACGTAGAAGCTCCCGGATAGGAGCCTGGCACGCTTTGACTACCCGATGGCAGCGCAATGGTAGAACCCGCCCAGCCACCAAACCCACCAGATGCGGTACATGAGGTTGCATACGAGGTACTCCAGTTCAAAGTCACGTTCCCTCCATGGGGAATTTCAGCCGTGGAGGGGGTGAATGAGTCGATCGTTACCGCATTGCCCGTAGATGGGGCCGTAACCGTCACAGTAGTCGATTTTGTATCGGTAGTCCCAGAAGTATCCTCGCAAACC
>CAYZLS010000030.1:10864-11404 GCA_964479355.1 uncultured Wenzhouxiangellaceae bacterium
CCACCAGATGCGGTACATGAGGTTGCATACGAGGTACTCCAGTTCAAAGTCACGTCCCCACCCTGGATAACCGTATCAGTAGATGCAGTGAATGAATTAATCACAACGGCATCACCTGAGGGTTGGGGGGGTGTTGATGAGTTCTTGCTGACAGTATATCCCGTCGTACTGATACTAATCAGCCCGGTTCCGGGTGAAATAGAAATCGATGTAATATCGCTACTAGGTATGAGCTGATTGTCTATTGCGATATCCGCGTTGGCGGTACCACCAGCGCCGACAGCGACCAGAAAGGTCATTGCCGTGCTTAAAAATTTCAATCCATTTAATCGCCTAAATCCATTTACTTTTCGCATCTTACTTGCCTCTTGATGTATTCGTCCGGCATCTTATGCATATGCGCATCCTTGGCGGTCTTTTCATTATGCATCAACTATCCGTTGTTAGCAATTTTTCGTTCTCTAATAAAATATTAACAAACTGGGGTTTCAAAACGAGAAGAGGGCCGGTTATACCGGCCCTCTTCCAAACAACACTATT
>CAYZLS010000031.1:0-8198 GCA_964479355.1 uncultured Wenzhouxiangellaceae bacterium
GAGCGATTTGTACAACTGTCTTCCAAAAACCTGTCATCCCAGACCCAGCTCGATGATGCCCGCGAGCAACTGGAAGCCTACCTGGCTGACTACAAAGCCGCTGCCGCACAACTCGCGATTGTTAATGATTCAATCAGCAAATCCCGTATCACCGCGCCGATTTCCGGGGTAGTGCAACAGCGCTTCATTACCGTAGGTGATTTTGTGAAGCGCGGACAGGCACTGTTTGCGATGACCAACCCTAATCAACTGCAGGCCTGGCTACCCTATCCTGAAACCGACATTGCAAGGATCCAGACTGGCCAGCCAATGAGCTTTAAAAGCCCACTCATAAAGGGCGTGGTTTTCCAGGGTGTGATCAAGGGACTCAAGCCAGCGCTGGATTCCGGCAGCCGTGCCCTGATGACGATTACCGATATTGAAAACCCCGGCAACTTGAGGCCAGAAGCGACCATCAGCGGAAAGGTGTTGGTAGAAACCCGTATGCAGGCAATTATGGTGCCTGTACTCAGCGTGGTGCGACGCCCGGTCGGTGAGGTTGTTTATATTATCGAGGGCAACCGGGCAATTGCCCGGCAGGTCAGCACCGGTCAGCATGAGGGTGGCCAGGTAGAAATCACCTCGGGCCTGCAAGGAACTGAAACCATTGCCACCGAAGGTGCCGCCTTTCTGACCGATGGCGCCCGGGTGAAAATCGCGGAGCCGTAGGTTGAATTTACCTGAAATTTCAATCCGGCATCATGTCCTGGCCTACATGCTGTCCGCTGTATTGGTGCTGTTCGGCATCATCAGCTACAAGCACATCGGCGTTGACCGTTACCCGACGATTTCTTTTCCAATGATTTCAGTCTCAACGGTGCTGGCAGGGGCAACCCCGGAAATTATCGATTCGAGCATCACCAACCTAATCGAATCCTCGGTTAATAGCACACCGGGTATCGATCACATCGATTCTGACTCCTCGCCAGGGATTTCTGTTATCAAAGTCCGCTTCATTATGTCCAAAGACGTCAACGTTGCTTTTAATGAAGTTCAATCCCGGGTCAACCGGGTATTGCGTGACCTGCCCAACGAGGCCGAACCCCCGGTGGTCGCAAAAATTGAATTTGGTTCTTTACCAGTGATGTGGCTGGTGTTGACCGGCGACCGCAGCATGCAGCAACTCAACCAGTATGCCCGTAATGTGATCAAGAAACGTCTTGAAACGATTGATGGGGTGGGCGAGATCCAACTAGGTGGCGAGCAAAAACGCACTATCCGGATCAACCTGAATCCCGCCCGGATGGCGCAACTCGGGATTACCGTGCCCGATGTCGTCCAGGTGTTCAATCGTGAGCACCTGCGTTTACCCGGTGGTTTTCTGGGCGCTGAAGGCAAGGAAGAATTGCTCCAACTTGACCTTGAATATCATAACCCGCAAGCCCTGGGTGAAATGATCATTAGCTATAAAGGTGGTGCACCCCAGCGCTTGCATGACATCGCTGAAATCGAAGACGGGCTGGCGGATTTTCGCCAACTGGCACGCTTCAACGGGCGCTCAACTGTAGGTATCGGCCTTATAAAAGTGCAAAACGCCAATACGGTGGCGGTGGTCGATGAGGTCATGCGACGCATGAATGATGAGTTAATCCCCCGCTTACCGCCGGGAATTCAGCTCCAGGTAGCCCACAATGACGGTGACCTGACACAAGGGATTATAGACTCCCTGGAAGAACACCTGATCTTAGGTGCGTTGCTCACTGCGTTGGTGGTCCTGCTTTTTTTGAAAAATATTCGATCCACCATCATCATCACAGTCGCCATTCCGGTCTCGCTGCTCGGCGTCGTGGCGGTCATGTATTTTCTCGGCTACACCTTCAATACCATGACCATGCTGGGCCTGCTGTTGTTGATTGGTGTGGTGGTCGATGATGCCATTGTCATGCTCGAAAGTATTTATCGACATGGTGAAGAGCACACCACGGGGCGCGTTGATGCGGCCATACACGGCGCTCGCCAGGTGGTGTTTGCAGTGCTGGCATCCACCCTGACGCTGATCGCTATTTTTGCACCGGTGGTTTTCATGCAGGGTATTATCGGTAAGTTTTTCGAAGCCTTTGCCGTGGTGGTGACTTTCGGTGTACTGGCCTCGCTGTTTGTGTCACTGACCCTCACGCCGATGTTGTGCTCACGGTTCCTTAAAGTAGAAAAAAAACATGGCAAACTGTATTACCTGATTGACCACGTTTTTCAGGCACTCGACACGCGTTATATCCAGCTCTTGAACCTGTCTCTGAAACACCGCTGGAGTATTGTAACAATTACCTTCGCGGTGGTGCTTTCCAGTGGCTATTTCTTCTCACATATTGGCGCGGGCTTCATGCCAGTACAAGATGAAGGCCGCTTCATGATTAGCGTCAAATCTCCATTGGGCACTTCGATCGAATATACACAAAGCAAGCTCAAGAAAATCGAAGCGCTGTTGGCGCAACACGAAGCAATCGAGGGCTTCTTTGTAACCATCGGTGCAGACGTTTCCCGCCAGGTGAGTAAGGGTAGTTTCCTGGTCAGAATGGCGCCATGGGGGCGGCGTGACATCACGCAGGTCGACCTGATTGAGCAATTGCGGCTGGAATTGGCTGACATTGCTGGCATACAGGCATTTCCGTCACCGCTGCCAATGGTCAGCGGTAATCGGGGTGAACCGCTACATTTCATCCTCAGTGGTCCGGAACTCAATGAAGTTGCACGCTTGTCCAGCCTGGTTAAGCAGCGTCTCGCCGGGGTGCCCGGCATCGGCAGTCTTGATTTGGAATTACAGCTCGGCCTGCCGCAATTAAAAACTCATTTGCGTCGCTCACTGGTGCGTAGCCTCGGCCTGAGCTCCGCGGATATTGCCCTAGCTATCAATGTACTGGCTGGCGGGGTGGATATTGCCCGCTTTAATGATGACCCGGGCGATGGTGAACGCTATGATATCCGCCTCAAAGCCGCGGCGGGTGAGCTGTCCTACAGTGACGACATCAGCAACATTTACCTGCGCGCAGCTGACGGTGAAATGGTGAGTCTGGATAACCTCGTTGAGCTCAAACCAAGCCTGAGCGCGGCAATCATTTCCCGGCATGACTTGCAGTATTCGGCCAATTTCTTCAGCACCCCGACGATGTCGCTGGGTGAGGCCGTTGACACGGTTTTTGAAGTGACCGCCGATATGCTGCCACTCGGCTATGAAATTAATATGACCGACAGAGCCGAAGAGTTTGGCAAGACCGCTTTTTATATGCTGTTTGCATTTGTGGTCGCCATCATCCTGGTCTACATGGTGCTGGCCAGCCAGTTCAACTCATTTATCCAGCCACTGATCATCATGGTTGCACAACCGCTGGCTATCATCGGTGGGGTCGTCGCCTTGTGGGCGACCGGCCATACGCTGAATATGTTTTCCATGATCGGGCTAGTGTTATTGATGGGCCTGGTAGCCAAGAATTCCATCTTGCTGGTCGATTTAACCAACCAGCGCCGGATCGGCGGCAAACCCATTGAGCAGTCATTGCGAGAAGCCTGCCCGATACGCTTACGCCCTATCCTGATGACTTCATTAACCATCATCCTGGCCATGCTACCGGCCGCTTTTGGCGTCGGTGCCGGCTCCGATACCAACGCCCCAATGGCGGTCGCAGTCATCGGCGGTATGCTCAGCTCAACGCTGCTGTCTTTGGTCGTGGTGCCTGCTGTTTACTCGCTGGTGGAAGGTGCGTTGGAACGCAGAGCGTAACGCAACCTCGCCGAGGTTGCCGTTGACGTTCGCTACCGCACACTTCCACTGGGGCAACTGTTTTTCGACACCACGTAGGGTTTTTGAGTAAAACTCAAAATTCTGCTGGTCCATTTCTTCGTTCAGCCGCGATGCATTGGCATTGAGGACCTTCTAGGCCAGAAAGGTTTTCCAGTCGTCCATCGAAGTGTCAGTAATAATGTCATCAAGGACACGCATGTGATCGAGTTGCGTGACGCCCAGTCCATCGATATCGTTGATTGCCGCCGCCGCAAGATAATCTTCCCAAGGGAAATTACGCAGCTTTTCCATGGCGGCGGTTGCAACCTACTACTGGTTCCGCTTACCGATGCTATTCGGTTTCGCTGCTCTGCCCAACAACAGTGTGTTGATTGCCCTGACCGACACGCTACCGGGCTGGTTCCCCGCTGCCTCGCAGACCGTAACGACCGCATTCTTTGCCTAGTTCATGCTGCTTAGGGATCGTAAAACAAGCTGATCCATCCGGCCTAATTATTCCAGGGTGGCCTTGGCAAAGGGTGATCAGTTAGCAAGTTCCCCGATGCAGCAATAACAAAATGCCGCCCCGATAACCGGGGTCGGTGTTTTTTGTTTCCTTAGCTGTCTGTTGCGGGTTCCCGACGAGCAAGCTTTTCGATCCTACAGTAAGGCCACGATCAGCAGGGCTACGATATTGATGATCTTGATCAACGGGTTAATCGCGGGGCCGGCTGTATCCTTGTACGGATCGCCGACGGTATCTCCGGTGATCGCGGCCGCGTGGGCAGGAGTGCCCTTACCGCCATGGTGGCCATCTTCGATATATTTCTTGGCGTTATCCCAGGCGCCACCGCCGGTGGTCATGGAAATGGCCACAAACAGGCCAGTAACAATGGTGCCTACCAGCAAACCACCCAGCGCTTGCAGGCCCAACAATAAGCCAACCACCACCGGTACCAGCAACGGCAACAAGGATGGAACGATCATTTCCTTGATCGCGGCTTTGGTCAACAGGTCTACAGCGCGCGTATAATCCGGTTTGCCGGTGCCTTCCATAATGCCTTCAATCTCACGGAACTGCCGACGCACCTCTTCCACCACCGCAGCAGCAGCACGGCCAACCGCTTCCATGGCCATCGAGGCAAACAGGAAGGGCACCATACCGCCGATAAACAGCCCGATGATGACCAGGTGATTTGACAGGTCGAAGGTAATTCCCAGGTGGCCGGCTTTTTCCAGCGAGTGGGTGTAATCCGCAAACAACACCAGGGCTGCCAGCCCGGCTGAACCAATGGCATAGCCCTTGGTCACTGCCTTGGTGGTGTTGCCCACTGCATCAAGCGCATCGGTGGTCTTGCGTACATCTTCAGGTAGATTTGCCATTTCCGCTATGCCGCCCGCATTATCGGTAATGGGGCCAAATGCATCTAGCGCCACGATCATGCCGGTCATGGAAAGCATGGCCGTCGCCGCAATCGCGATGCCGTAAAGACCAGCAAAAGAATGCGCACCCCAAATGGAGGCACACACCGCCAGCACCGGCAAGGCGGTGGCTTTCATGGAAACCCCCAGCCCGGCGATAATATTGGTGGCATCACCGGTGGTCGATGCGGCAGCAATCTTCTGCACCGGACTGTAGTTGGTGCCGGTGTAATACTCGGTAATAAAAACCATGGTAGCGGTCAGCACCAAGCCGATCAGGGCAGCATAATACAGGTTCAATCCCTGCTCGCCCATCATGTGAATGGATGGGTAATAGAACGCGCCGGCGGCCAACACACCCGACACAATCACACCCTTGTAAAGCGCTCCCATAATGGAGCCGCTTTTACCGGTCTTGACAAAAAATGTACCGATTACAGATGCAATGATAGACAAACCGCCCAGCACCATGGGATACATTATGGCATTTGCACCGAGGCTATCGGCCAGTAAACTACCCAGCAGCATGGTGGCAATCAGCGTAACGGCGTAGGTCTCGAAAAGATCGGCAGCCATACCAGCACAGTCACCGACGTTATCACCGACATTATCAGCAATCACGCCCGGGTTACGTGGGTCATCTTCGGGGATGCCCACTTCCACTTTGCCCACCAGGTCAGCCCCGACATCCGCACCCTTAGTGAAAATGCCGCCACCCAATCGGGCAAAAATTGAAATCAGGGAGCTACCGAAAGCCAGACCAATCAAAGCGTGAATGGCATCATCCGTGCTAAACCCGTAGTGCAGCAAGACAGCAAAGTATCCGGCGGTCCCAAACAAGCCTAGACCCACGACCAACAAACCGGTAATAGCGCCACCACGAAAAGCAATTTTCAGGGCCGGTGCAACGCCGTCGCGGGCAGCCTCGGCAGTCCGCACATTTGCACGTACAGATACATACATGCCGACATACCCTGCTAGGGCGGAAAATATTGCCCCAATCGCAAAGCCAACCGCCGAAGCCCAGCTAATCAAGAAACCTACAACTGCAAACAGAACAACGCCCACCACGCTGATGGTCGCATATTGGCGGTTCATATAAGCATTAGCGCCTTCCGTAATCGCAGCAGAAATTTCCTGCATTTTGTCGTTACCAGCTGGTTGTTTGATTACCCACCGGGCCGTAAAAATCCCATAAATAACGGCCAGCAGGGATGCGCCTACCGCCAGCCATAGTGCCATTCCACTATCCATTTGAATCTCCCTCAAGAATTTCGGGGCCAAAGCAACCCGTAAAAGCGCGCTATGGTACCACACACAAGCATTTACTTGGCAAATGTCCTGCCGAAAAAACCACCTTCATGCCAGGCGGGCCGAGCGGTTTTATCAGCGATGCTTGTACCTATTTTTGCATTGATGCGGGTGAACCGGGCGGCCGCCCCATAATGGATGGGCAAACCCAGATCATCACTGGGTTTATGATAATCCTCGAGCAGGAAATTGTTGAAAATTGCTTGCGCATCAACGCCCTCATCAAGCGACTGCATCCCAGTGACCAAAAACACCGATGGAATACCCTGCTGAACAAAACGATAGTGATCGCTGCGCACAAAAATATTCTGTTCAGGAAAGGGATCTGAGCTCAATTCAATTCCAAAGCCTTGTGCAACCTCTCGCACCGTATCCCCAAGACTTGAGTGCTCAGCACCAAAGGCGATCACATCGGCAAAGTCATACAGCAGTAGCAGCATATCCAGGTTGATTTCACTGACCATTGAATTAACTGGCACTGTTGGATTCATCGCGAAGTATTCAGCACCCACCAGGCCTTTTTCTTCCCCGGTTACCGTCACGAACAAAATTGATCGCCGCGGTTTCTGATCCTGTGCAAGCAGCCGGGCAGTTTCCAGCATCACAGCAACGCCCGAGGCGTTATCCAGAACGCCGTTATTGATCATGTCTTGTTGGCCGGGTTCAGCGCCTTCAGTTTGTAATTCACCGATGTAATCCAGATGTGCGGTATAAACAATGTATTCATTAGCAAGCAAAGGATCAGCGCCCGGTAATACACCGACCACATTGGGGCTGAAAATGGTCTGGTGACGACTGCGCTGGCGCATCCTCACTTTGCCACGCAAAGTAAAGGCCGGTAAAGGTTCGCCTTGCTGATCCTTTGCCAACACTTCAGACAATTGATATGCAGCACCGTCGAATAAAACTCCGGCGGCGGTGTGGCGCACCAGTGCACTGGCCTAGATTTGTTTAATCGCTGCGTGTGCTTCGCCTTGTTGATTGATCCATCCCATGGCCGGCATGCCGACCAGATTTTTGACCCTGGCCCATTGAAACCGCTTGGCGGTTTTGGGCGTGTGAATCATGATAATTCCGACCGCACCGTGTCTGGCCGCAGCCCAGTTCTTTTCAGTGCTGGAAGCAAAGTGTGCCCCTTCCTAGCTGGGGAAATCCTCGGGTTGGCCCGCAAAAAATACGGCAATTTTTCCGGCCACATCGATAGCTGCATAATCGTCATACTGCAATTCAGGGGCTTCAATACCATAGCCGATAAACACGCTGTGGGCCTGCAAGTCTGCGCTCTGGCCGAGACCGGGCCGCATAAAAAATTGCTTAACAAAGACCAGTGAAACTGCTTTACCGCCTGAATCAATACTGACCTCAGCAGACCCCGGCACCAGCAGGGCCTGACGCAATGGTACCTGCTGCAAGTAGCCACCCCCATCACCGGCAGGTTTCAGGCCCATTTGTTTGAACTGACTGGTTACATAGGCGGCCGCAATATTGTATCCATCACTGCCGGGCTGTCGACTCCGCAACAAGTCATCCGCGAGAAACTCAATGTGTGCTCTAAGACGTAGCTCAAGCGGGTCAACGTCTTTGTTCTGTGCCTGCACCACCAACACCATGAACAGCAAACTGAAGAGTAAGAGCCACAGACTGTATTTGCCGAACCGGTTCATAGTTCAAACGGCGGTAGTTTTTTCGCCACCAGTTGGTTTTTCAAGTG
>CAYZLS010000031.1:8208-9378 GCA_964479355.1 uncultured Wenzhouxiangellaceae bacterium
TTTGGTAAGCCATGGCGATCATACGGCGGGTAATCTTCACCGCGAATCAACGGCTCGAGATAACGACGTGCGGCGGCTGTAATCGCAAAGCCATCTGTGGAAATAAACCGTCTTGGCATCATTTTTTCGCAATTGGCCACTTTGCCCAGTGCGACTTCACCCACTTTCCAGCGGTAAGGTTTATCTGCAGTCCTGACCACCACCGGCATAACACCGGATTTACCCTGCAAGGCAAGTTGCACTGCCGCTTTACCCATTGCATAAGCCTGTTCCACATCGGTTTTCGAGGCCACATGACGGGCCGCTCGTTGCAGGTAATCGGATACTGCCCAGTGGTGTTTATAACCCAGGGCACTGCTGATCATCTCTGCGATGACGGGTGCAACACCGCCCAACTGGGCATGGCCAAAAGCATCGCGCCGACCGGAGTCGGACAGGAATCGCCCGTTTTTGTCGCGTATCCCCTCGGAAACTACAATGGAACAAAATCCGTAAGTCCTGACAGCCTGGTCAATTTTTTTCAGCAAGGCCTTTTCATCCAGTGGAATCTCCGGAAACAGGATGATGTGCGGCGGGTCACCTTTTTTTCGCTGGGCAAGCCCCCCCGCTGCCGCTATCCAGCCGGCATGACGGCCCATCACCTCGAGCACGAAAACTTTGGTTGAGCTCGAGGCCATGGATGCGACATCCAAGCTGGCTTCCATGATTGACACGGCCACGTACTTGGCGACGGAGCCAAAGCCGGGGCAATTATCGGTCACGGGCAGGTCGTTATCGATGGTCTTGGGCACGCTGATACACTGCGTCGGAAAACCGAATTTTTTACCAAACTGCGAAACCTTGTAAGCCGTATCGGCCGAGTCACCACCGCCATTATAAAAAAAGTAACCCACATTATGCGCTTTGAAGACCTCGATCAGTCTTTCATATTGTGCGCGGCTAGCCTCAATGCTGCCGAGTTTGAATCGACAGGAACCAAATGCGCCTCCCGGCGTGTGACGCAATGCGGCGATATCCACTTTGCGCTCTTTACTGGTATCAATCAACTCCTCTTGCAAAATCCCCATGATACCGTCTTTACCCGCCAAAACCTTGCCGAGTAGAGTGGGGTTTTGGCGGGCCGTTTCAATCAGGCCACAGGCCGTGGCATTAATGACCGGCGTGACGCCG
>CAYZLS010000031.1:9388-11356 GCA_964479355.1 uncultured Wenzhouxiangellaceae bacterium
TCCTTATTTCCCTGCCAAGCCTGATTGACTTGGGTGATGTGAGCGGTTAGCGTTAGCGCCTATTTTAAAGGACGGGAACCGTCTCATGCGAATTGTATTATTGGGTGCACCTGGTTCGGGCAAAGGCACTCAGGCAGAACTACTGTTTGAACGTCTCGGCTTGACACATATTTCAACCGGCGCACTGTTGCGTGACGCTGTTAAAAAGGGCTCAGAACTGGGTTTGCAGGCTAAGAGCGTACTGGACAAAGGTGACCTGGTTTCCGATCACATCATGCTGGGTCTGGTTGAGGAACGCTTAAGTCAGGATGATGTTGCTACCGGTTTTATTCTGGATGGCTATCCGCGTAACCTCGAACAGGCCAAATCATTGGAATCAGTATTGGAGCGACTGAGCAGGCCGGCAGATATTGCCATCCAGATTGATGTGGATCCGGACCTGGTTATCCGTCGTATTGCTCAACGCGCTAAAGAAGAGGGCCGCAGCGACGATACCGAGGATGTCCTGCACAACCGGATACAGGTCTACCAGCAGCAAACAGCGCCGGTGGCTGGTTTTTATGCCGAACGTGGCTTGCTCACCTGTGTTTTGGGTGATGGCAGCAAGGAAGAAGTACTCCAGCGTATTCTCAGTGTGCTGAACCTGACCTGCAGTCCCACCTGATCTTCCGGGATACCGGTGCAATATGCGGGCTGATATGTTTTGACCTGTCAATAGATTGATTCATTTCATCTTCTTTCTCAAGCACGTTGGGTCAGGACACGGCCAGGCAGTTTGTGATGATGGATTAAGCTGATATGCGTAGATTGGTTACCACCAGACTTCATTACATCGCGGAGCTGGCCTTTCTCTAGTATCAGGGTTCATCGACCGGGAATGCCCCATGCGGGGATTATCCTGTTGGTCAATGCCGGTATAGCCCGAACAAGGGTTCTTCACACCGGCCCGACTATGCCCTGACTCAACCTACCTGTTACCTCCCTTTTGTGTTCCTAAAATATGGCCTTTCGTTCACGCTGACTTATCGTGCAGCCTGTTGTATCTTCGGCATCTCGTGGCAAGCAATATCCCAGATAAAGCCTGACAGTTCACGCGCAACAGCCACCGTCGTCTGTTTGGTGTTCTTGCCCGCTCGCAGTAAGTGTTGGTAGCGACCGCACAGCCGCTTCTGAGCTCGCCAGGCGATAACCTTCACCTCATCAGAAGCACTCTGGGCTTTGCGTTTCAGATGTGCCGTCTGCCGCGCCGGGAAGCGGTAGCTCCAGGCCGACTCCACCAGTATCCGGCGGGCATGAGTGTTACCCGTCTTGGTAATTCCCCCTTGCCGACAGCGGTCACCCATGCTGTGCTCACTTGGCACCAGGCCAAGAAAGGCCATCAACTGCCTGGGTGAGTCAAAGCGGCTGATATCCCCCAGCTCTGCCAGCAACACCATCGCCGCCAACTTGTCGATACCGCGCAGAGCCACCAGTGAATCAACCACCAGTGCCATTGACCATTGCGGCAATACCCGCATCATTTGTGCCGTGATATCAATCACCCGCTGAGTCGACACCTTGACCGCATCAATGTATTTCTGCAATACCACCTGTTGCCAGTCATGGGGGAACCTGAGTGACTCCAGCCAGTTATAGTGCGTCTTGGTCCAGCGTGTCTTGTTGGATGGCCAGGCATGACCATGACGCAGCACATAAGCATTGAGTTGCTGGCGTGCCTTGCGTTCCTGCGCCTTGAAGTCGCCGCGGGTGCGAGTCAGATCGCGCATTGCCTCTTGCTCTTCATCCGGTACCCACACCGCTGTCAGATCCCCATTACGCAGACACCGTGATAACTGCATTACATCACGCCGGTCGGCCTTGATTCGTTCACCTGGTTTCTTGGGAATCAACGATGGTGCCACTACCTGGCATTCATGACCCAGTTCCAGTATCTGACGATACAGTACATAGCCACAGGGGCCAGCCTCA
>CAYZLS010000032.1:0-6943 GCA_964479355.1 uncultured Wenzhouxiangellaceae bacterium
TTGCTAGCCTTTTCCGTGGGCGGCCAATAATCACCCCCTCTAGGAGGGGATTTTTCTTGCAACCTTAAACTGCAAAGATCGAGACCTAGCCCATCAACGCGTAACCCATATTCGATGATCCCTAGGTTGGCATCCTCACCTAAGGAGAAGGTGCCAAAGGATTCTCCTACCTTGCAATTACCGAAGGCCAATGGACAGGCCAATCTGACTTCACCGTTAATACCGTATGTATCGCCTTGATCAGGCACATCATGAATACATTCCCTGTAATCGGAGCCATCGCCGTACCACTCGATATGGCCGCCTGTGCATCGGCGTTCAGGAACGTACCTTTCTCACACCTGACCTCGAACGGCTCTAGTGTTCCTGCACTTCCCGGTAAATCCGAAAAGAAATACTGGAACAACATGCACACCAGGTGTGCATATACGATGTGTTCGAACGCATTGAAAGGTCCCGGAAACTGTGGTGATGCTCCCGCAAACTCAGCCACCAGCTTCTCTCCTTTTTTTATCAGCACACAGGGCACTCGTAACAACGCTTCTTCCGGCCCATACGTGTCCAAAAATCCCACGCAGCGGTACTGACTATCCGGCAATTTTCTGACCCTTTCCCATGCCGCCACCGAACTGTCCTCGATCACCTTGCGCAACAGCCCCACGACAAACTCCGTCCCATGCCGTTCTACGATCTCCAGCAACCGCGCCCGTAGCCGTAAACACGTTGCCAGCTTGGCAGCCGTGTCTGTCGCAATCATTTCCGGGTACCGCACCATGTTCTGGAAGAACTCCATTATGTCGCGCCGCAACTTGAACCCTTCCCCTATCCGCACCGGCGGTACTTTCAGGCCCTCGGCATACCGGTACCTGGCATTCGCCGGTTGTCCACCCGGCTCGGTCGCACCCGTCTCCGGTTCATGTCCCGCCGATGACACCCAGCTGATCAGCTCACCTTCCCAGAATACCGGCATGTACACGATCTGATCCGGATTATGCAATCCGCCATAAATCGCCTCGTTGCAGAAAAAGACATCCCCGTCCTGCAGCCCCACCGTCGGGTCATCCCGGTAGTGCTTGAGTACAAACTTGATCGGCACGGCCCCCGTTATGGCATGCAGGAAGGTCCCCAACTCGGCCAGGGCCAGATCCCCCCTGGCAGTGTAATAGGCGTGGCACACATCCCCGGATTGCAAGGGCTCGGAGATTCCCAAGCGGATCAATATCTCCTTGCCTTCTTCACATGCGCTAGCCAGCCGTTGCGTGTAAACGCTGTAGCCCTCGTGTGTGACAGCGCCCAGAGATGCGTTCTCCCGCTCACTCATCGGTTCTGGACGATAGCAGCGCCTTTGCTCGATAGAACTTATGTCTGGTGGCATGAATATGATCCTCTCATTCTCACAGCGTGACGCTACACAGATTCAACTAATCCTTCGCACGCATTAAGGTGTTACACCGCCGCGCAATACATGTTTGATGGTACGTGTCGGGGGTGAATTCAGACCCCGCACCACAGACTACCGAATCAAAGGAAAAAGCTTGTCGTAGTGACACTTTCCGCTTTCGATCAGTCCCATCAGAAAATTGTATGCGTTATCCGCTTCGACCTGAATTTTCCAACCATTCATGCGAATCCGGTAATACGATCAATCGTCCAGAAAGCCGCAAGGGAACCGATGGCATAGACCGGTACTCTCCAAGCCCACTGAGGCCAGCGCATATGTTTCAGCATTGCCCACACGATGAGAACGCTTGCAATGAACAGCAATTGCCCTGCTTCCACTCCGACATTGAAGAACAACAGAGCAAGCGGGATAGCGTGTGCAGGCAAGCCGATTTCCGTTAACGCACCGGCGAAGCCGAAGCCGTGCAGCAGGCCAAAAGTAAAAGCCACCAGCCACGGCCAACGCCACGTGATGCCGGGCCGGCCTTGTTTCCAGTGCACGATCTCCATCGCCACCAACAGGATGCTGAGCGCAATTACTGCCTCGACTGGTTGCTGAGGCATAAACACCCAGCCCAGCGTGGCGGCAACCAGCGTGACGCTGTGCGCCAGGGTGAAGGAGGTGATGGTCCAGACCAACATGCGTGTGGTCGGAACCAACAACAGCAGGGCCAGCACGAACAAAAGGTGATCGATCCCCAGCAGGATGTGTTCCACGCCCAGTAACAGGTAAGTTGAGGCCACCCGGGCTTTGCTTTCGGTTGCAGTAACCGTGAAGGAGTTCTGCGACGGTGTCAGTCTCACTATTTGCGTGGTTCCATTCAGGCGTTCGACACGGGCTAGGGCGTCGATGAACATGAACTGGAGACCGTTAATGACGATTTGCTTGCCAACCAGGCCACCCGGGCATCGGTATACTCCCTGCTCGACAAAAGTGCCGCCATCTTTCCAGCTCAGAGGCTTACCCTGAACCCTGCATTGCTCCGGCATTTCCAGGTAAATGCCCAGACGCATCTCACCCTTGGCCGGTACACGCCACAGGGTTTCGTATTGCGCTTCAGCCGTCTGCTGAATGCGCAGGTAGGCCGGGCGCACTTCGTGTGCATCCGCGGGCGCCGACCAAGTCAGCAAAAGAACCAGCGCCAGGGTCGTGCGTGACTTCACTCGATGGCTTCCTCGAACAGGGGTTCGATATCAATCGTATATTTTTCAGCCAAGCCCTGGTAAAGTTCGTCTGTCGCATTACGGCGACGCTGGTTCAGCCATTCGATCTTCACGCGCGCACGAACTTCGTCGAGCCCAGGATCACGAGCGGGCGTTAAGTTGTCGATTTTCACCAGGTGCAGGCCATAACCGGAGTGCACCGGGCCGGTCCATTCGCCCTGTTCCAGTTGCAGCAGGCTGGCGGCAAACTGGCTGCCAAATTGACGGCCCAAATTTCCCAGGCGGGCATCATCGAACTCTGTGGGCAGTGGCAGCGAGTCCCCCATGGCTTTCCAGTCGACCTCTGGCTGATTACGCAGTTGTTCCAGCATCTCGATGGCGTATGCATCGGCATCTGTACTCCTCTTGTCCAGGCTGATGTAAACTTGGCGAAGGTCTAGGTGCGGTTCCAACCTGAACGAATCCGGATAGTTGTCCAGATATTGCTGTAGGTCAGCATCCGTCGGTTCCGCGAAAGAAACGATTTTATCGGTCAGCAGTTCCAGTTTCTGACGCATTCGGCGGCGGACGATCATATCGCCCTGTTCCAGGCCCATGGCCGCGCCTTCGCGATAGGCGATTTCCTCACGGATGAAGTCCCGCAGCAAGCCTTGGTATTCCTGTGGTATCGGCGGTCGCTGCCAGGTGCGGGAGAACATGTTCACCAGGTGTTCCTGCTGGCTCCGGGTGACCACGATCTCGTCCGCGGATTGCTGATCACGCTGGATCCAGCCATAAGCAGCGAAGATGAGCGCGCCTAGGATCAGGAAATGCAAAAGGGGTTCTTTGAGTAGTTCTCTCACAATTAATTAAAGGCTCTGCAATCCAGATAAAAAAACCGGCACCATCAAACGCTCGCGCCGGAGTATTATAGCCTTCAACTATTAAGTACTTCAGCAGCCTCTTCAGGCGATAGAGTATAATGACAGATCATCACCCCCGGCATCGGCCAAATGTGAGGATCAATTAGTGCTCCTTCAAAACCTGAAAGATTTCCTGGTATTACTGTTGTGCCTGCTACCGGTGGCGGTTAGTGCCTGGAGTCCGTCATATTCGCCGCCAGTAGGCCGCGACTACCCCACCAGCATTTACTGGGGCGACACCCATGTTCACTCGAGCTGGTCGCCGGATGCGGCCAGTGGCGGTAATCGCCAACTCGGTCCAGATGCCGCATACCGCTTCGCCCGCGGTGGAGAGGTCGTTGCGCACAACAACATGCGTGTAAGACTGAGCAAGCCGTTGGACTTCCTGGTACTGGCCGATCATGCCGAGTACCTGGGGCTTTTCCCGTTGCTGGATGCCGGAGACCCGGCCATCCTGACTACGGAAACCGGTCGTCGCTGGCACGAATTGGTAAAGCGGGGTCCTGAAGAACAAGCCAGGATTCTGATCGAATTCGGCAACGCCATCGCAACCAATACCGATGTCATCGACGGTAAGGCATTCTCCCGATCTGTGTGGCAGCGGGTTACCGCCAATGCGGAACGTTACAATGATCCCGGCCGCTTCACGGCATTCATCGGCTATGAATGGACTTCAAACCGCGGTGGAGCTAATTTGCATCGCGTTGTGATTTTCAAAGACGGCGCAGACAGGACCAACCAGGTAGAGCCATTCTCGGCCTTCGACAGCCCGGATCCAGAAGCCCTGTGGCGCTACATGGCCGAATACGTGCGGGTGACCGGAGGTGCGGTGCTCGCGATCCCCCACAACAGCAATATGAGCGCAGGCCTGATGTTTTCGTTGGAGGATTTCAGTGGAAACCCGATTTCGAAAGCGTACGCGGAGACCCGGCGCCGCTGGGAACCTCTGGTCGAAGCGACCCAATACAAGGGCGACAGCGAGACACATCCATTTGTCTCGCCCAACGATGAGTTCGCCGACTACGAATCATGGGACAAATTTGCCGGTTTTGACCTTCAACCTCATGAAGACTGGATGTTCCGGCATGAGTACGTGCGTCCGGCGCTCCGGCTCGGACTGACAATCGGCAGCCGCTTGGGGGTCAATCCTTTCAGTTTTGGAATCATCGGTGGCACGGATTCACATACATCGCTGGCCACAGCGGAAGAAAACAATTTCTGGGGCAAGTTTTCCTGGCACGAACCCAGTCCAACCCGCGCCGGGGAGCCTTTCGTAAATATCGAGAATATCGTGCAACGCGAGTGGCAGATGGCGGCAACCGGTTATACAGCGGTGTGGGCCATGGAGAACACGCGAGAAGCGTTATTCGAAGCGATGCGGCGTAAGGAAACCTATGCCAGCACGGGGCCGAGGATGGTGGTTCGCTTCTTTGGCGGCTGGGAATATGGGGAAAGCGACGTCTTGCGGTCGGACTACGTCGAGATTGGTTATGCGAAGGGTGTCCCGATGGGTGGTGATTTGCCACCTGTCGTGTCAGACGGCCAGGCTCCCGTTTTCATGGTAACGGCTACCAAGGATCCAGATGGGGCTAACCTTGATCGCATTCAAATCGTCAAAGGATGGCTGACCGAAACTGGGAAGACCCGGGAACAGGTCTACAATGTGGCATTAGCCGACGGACGCCGGGTTACGCCGGCAACCGGCAAAGTGCCGCTGATCGGCAGCACCGTAGATGTCGAGAATGCCAGCTACAGCAACACGATTGGCGACCCATTTCTGGTCACGTTCTGGCAGGATCCAGATTTCGACCCCGCGCAAGCGGCGTTCTACTACGTGCGTGTCATTGAGATTCCGACGCCACGCTGGACCGCGTATGACGCAAAATTCTTTGCTACCAAGATGCCACCGGATGTGCCAATGATTACCCTGGAGCGGGCCTATACTTCGCCAATCTGGTACACACCATGATGGTTCCGTCCAAAGGTGTCCTGTGTGAGATAGCCGGGTTAATTTGATCCCTTGCCCTGGCCGGGCAGACTATAGGCAACGACCGCATCACTGGCCGGGCTCCCAAACCACATGTGATGGCCACTGACCATTACAATGTACTGCTTTCCACCATACGAGTATGTCATGGGTGTGGTTTGGGTGCCGCCGGGCAACTCGTCTTTCCACAGCTCCTCGCCCTTATCGACGTCAAAGGCACGCAGGTAACCATCCATCGTAGCCCCGATGAAGATCAGACCCCCGGCGGTTACAATGGGTCCACCGAGATTCGGTGTACCCAGGTTCCATTCAATCGGTAGCGGCAGCATCTTTTCGATAGAGCCCAACGGCACCCGCCACACGATGCTGCCATTGTCCATATTCACCGCCAGCAACTCTCCCCACGGCGGTTTGACGCAGGGCGCACCCAATGGAGACAACAACCACTCCCTGCGCACGCCATAAGGTGTTCCTAAAGCCGCGGCGACGTCATTTCCCGCTTCCAAGTTGATGCCCACGATGCCTTCAATGTCCGCTCTGGGAATAAGGATGACGATCTGGGGGACATTGGTCGTATTGACAATCATCCATTTGCGTGCCGGGTCAAAAGCCGGCCCACCCCAGTTCATACCACCGGCCGTACCGGGGTAAATAATAGAACCCGGCGCTGTCGATGGCGGTGTGTAGATTCCTTCGGAGCGCAGACCTCTTATCTTGTCACGACAGATATTGCGTTCAACAGGCGTAAAGCCCCAGGCGTCTTCAGGCGTCAATTTCGATGGTACAAGAGGCGGTGGTGAAATGGGAAATGGCTGGGTTGGTGAAAGCCACTCTCCAGTCAAAGGAGCTTGCGGAACCGAGCGTTCCTCAATACCAAAGACGGGCTCACCCGTTTCCCGGTGCAAAACAAAAGAAAACCCCTGTTTTGTATTTTGCACCACCGCCGGAACACTCTCACCATTGCGTTTAACGTCGATCAACATCGGTGGTGAAGGCGTATCGTAATCCCAAATATCGTGATGCACATGTTGAAAATGCCAGACGACTTTTCCGCTCGACCCTTCCAAGGCTACGATTGAACCAGAATAAAGGTTGTCACCTTTGCGTTCACCGCCCCAAAAATCGGGTGAGGCCGAAGCCACGGGTAGAAAAATAAGATCCCTCTCAGGGTCCGCAACCATGGTTGACCAGACGTTGGCCGCACCCGTGGTCAAGGCACTGTCATCAAGCCAACTCGCATAGGCGGGATTGCTCGGCTCACGAGGTATCGGATCAAAACTCCAGCGTTCTTTTCCTGTTGCAGCATCAAAGGCAAACATCGTTCCCAAAGGGGCATCGGTTCGCAGGTTATCCATCACGAAGGAGCCGACCGCTACGACCCCGTTGACGACCACAGGCGCTGAAACGAGCTTGCGCTCCCCGGCAAATTGGTGCGGTCGCGGCTGCGTCA
>CAYZLS010000032.1:6953-9491 GCA_964479355.1 uncultured Wenzhouxiangellaceae bacterium
ACCATTGCTGCCAAAGTCCTTGCAGCGTTTCCCCGTCTTCACATCAAGCGCAAACAAGCGTGTGTCATTGGTGCCCATGAAGACCCTGTGTTTACAGGCAGTTTCCGGGCTTGCATCCGGATTCTCCCAACCGGTCACACCGCGGCAGTTGTACTGAAACGGTAACTTATGGGTGAGATCAATCTCCGCATCGAACACCCAACGTTCTTTTCCTGTAGCCGGATCCAGGGCGATGAGCCGGTTAAAGGATGTACAGATCAGCAGCGATCCCGCCACCAGGGTCGGTGTGTTTTGGGTCGAGCTATTGGTAATGAGATCCGCTCCACGTCGATCCATTTCGCCGCTGTGATACGTCCAGGCAACTTCCAGGTTCGTCACGTTCTTGCGGGTGATCTGCTGTAGGGAAGAATATCGGATGCCATCTTGCGTGCCGCCATAGTAGGCCCATCCACCATAGGGGTCAGAGCTTTCGGCTCCGTGCGCCGTTCCCAGTAAGATATAGAGGCATATACAGATGGTTTTATTTGCCAACATATACTTCAAGACCCAAGCTACAACTCAGCCCGTTACCGCTCGCGGCGAATCGAAATCAAGGACGGTAATCACCGCTGTTTCAATCTGCGCGGTGGAAGGATATGTAGGCCTGCTCCAGTGCAGGCGTCGCCGGAACGGGTGTGTGGGTGCGGTGACTTTCACCACCGGTGCCTTAAGATAATCATCGGCCTCGCAAACTGCTAGGCTGGCTATCTCGGAGGCCATAAGTCATCGGCATACCTGGCCTCGGAGAAATAGCGATGACAATTGACGGAACAGCACCCACCGGGCTGGTCTGATCTGTTGCCATGAAGGCCTGCATCTGAGATTCCGTTGGATCTATCATATTTAACTCCACAATATTATGCGGGATGCATTATGAACCAAATTGAATAATATTCAAAATTACCAGCGTGTAAACTCACGTTGAACATACCTTATTTTCCGTAACTTTCCGGGGCGGATGATCCAGGTTGGCCACCGCGCAACGAAAGATGCCGATCAGTTAAAATAGTGTTAACATAATGACATCCAAGCTGACTGAAACTGAGGACGAAAAAATGAAAGCTAGCCAAACAGAAAAAATAACGCAGCCACGAATTTTGCTCCCCATCCTTAACAAACTGGTACCGGTACTGGTACTTGTAGGCATTTGTGCCGTGATGGTGTTCTCACCCAGAATTGTTGTAGCCCAGGAATCCGAATTTGCGGGTATCGAAGAAATTATCGTGACCGCCCGGCGGCGTGAGGAAAACCTGCAGGACGTTCCTATCTCAATCTCGGCCTTTACCGCCCAGGCCATTGAGAAGAACATGTTTGCCGATGTTGCCGAATATCTGACCAAGACACCCAATGCCAGTTTTGTCAGTAATGGCGCCCGCTCGCGGCGGCAGATCAGCATACGTGGCGTCACCAACTTCCTCGGCTTTGTTGGCAGTGGTACAACGGGGTTCTACATCGATGATTTCAGCATAGCTGGGAGCACCATCAACCCGCCGATCATGGACATTGAACGTATCGAAATCCTGCGTGGACCGCAGTCGACTTATTTTGGCAGAAACGCACTGGGTGGTGGCATCAACATCACGTCCAAGAAACCTACCAACGAATTTCACGGCTCGGTCATGGCTGACTATTCCAGTTTCAGTACCATTGACGTCGAAGGCGTGGTAAACGTTCCAATGGGGGAAACTTTGGCGATGCGATTTAACAGCAAGATTATCGATTCGGACGGCAACATCAAGAACGTCAATCCGATAGGCGGCGGCAATAATTCAAAGTACGAGTACGTCAAGGCATCGCTGCGTTGGACCCCCTCAGAAAATTTGACCGTAGACGCCACGTTCCAGTATGCCGATGAGCATGTTGGCATGCGCGAGGGTGTGCCCTCCGGTGTATTCTCACCTTTTGGCCATTTACTGTTTGGAATTGGCCACCAGTTCCCGGATCTTGACGGTGATGACGTTGCCGACCCTACTGTTGATGGCATTGGTTTCTGGCCCGAGAACGACAATCAAACTAATTTCAACCATCCGCAAAACGTCGGAACCAGCTTCCGTAACGGTGTTGTGCGTATAGATTATCAAGGAAAGGATCTGCTGTTCACCAGCATTACCGGTTTCATCAACTCCGACTTCTTCCTCAATGGCGACATCGATGGTAGCAGCGGAGATTGGTTCCACGAGTATCGTAACATTGAACGCCGGAGCGTCAGCACAGAGTTTCGTGTGCAGAATACGAATGACAGCGCCTGGCGCTGGAACATTGGCGGTTTGTATGCTGAGGATGCAGGAGACACCATTAATAATACGTTCGTCGGTTCAGTTCCGATTCCGGGATTCGGTGCGCCTTGCTGTTTCCTTATCGATTCCGAGGTTGGAAGTTTCGAAACGGATTACTCGGCGATATTTGGACAGGTGGACTATGACATCAACGACAAACTCACCCTATCCCTCGGCGGGCGCTACAGCGAAGAGAAAAAACAGGATGATACGGAGGGCTTCT
>CAYZLS010000032.1:9501-11331 GCA_964479355.1 uncultured Wenzhouxiangellaceae bacterium
TAAATTCACGGATTTCTCACCGAAGTTCGCCATTTCCTATCAAGCAAACGACACACTGACTTATTACGGTACGATTTCCAAGGGTTACAAGTCCGGCGGTGTTCAGATCGCTCCTGTTAAGGAAAAGGAGACCTTTGACCCGGAAGAGTTATGGAACTATGAGATAGGCTTCAAAGCGAACCTGATAGATCATCGACTGCACCTGAACGCAGCATTGTTCTACATGGACTGGAAAGACCTGCAGGTCAGTTTCCAGGAAAACCTGCAAAATGAGGATGGTGATTTCATTCTCTTTGGCGGCGTGGACAATGCTGATTCGGCTACCTCCAAAGGCGCTGAGTTGGGTCTGACCGCATTGGCCGGTGATAATTTGCTGCTCAATTTCAATGTTGGCTACCTTGATGCAAAATTTGACAGCTTCGTTGCTCTGATTGAAGGCGCAAACCATACGTTGGATGGACGCACCATCCCGAACTCACCCAAGTGGACGATGAGCGCGGATGCTGAGTATGGGTTCACATTCTCAGACGGTTATGGATTTAATACCGGCTATGTTCGGCTGGAATGGGTCTACCGCGACAATATCAACCCAAACACCAGGTCCCTGATCTTTTCCGGCTATCCCTGGGAAGTGCCAGATTACAATTACTTTAATCTACGTATAGGTGCGGAAAGCGAGAATCTTGCAGTCGTTGCGTATGTAGAGAATCTGTTCGACAAAACCTACTACACCAACGCTTACCAGAAAGCATTCGCAGGTGGCATGTTCATCGAGCCTTCATTCCAGAGAATCGGTCTTCGCGCGACCTATAAATTCGGGAATTGAGATTTTCCCGCTTACCTGACCGATCCCTCTCTGCTCTGTCTTTACCGACACAGCAGAGAGGGCCTTTTTCTACTACTGTGAACGGAATTAGTGCTACGTCCCACCGGATGGTCTTATGAAAAAAATCCAAAAATCCGTCGTGCTGCTACTTTGCACTTTTCTCTGTAGCTCTGTTTTTTCAGCCGAATCCTTTGCCATGACCGCACTGGTTGGAGGCACTGTCGTTGACATCAATGGCGGCGCGCCTTTGGAAAATGCCGTGATAATCGTCGATGGTGAAAGAATCGTTTCCATCGGAACTGCCGGAGATACACCGGTAGAACCTGAAACTGAGGTCATTGATGTCAGTGGCACCTGGCTGATTCCCGGTCTGATGAACATGCATACCCATTACGGCCTGGTACTACCCGGGAAAATGGCCGCCCAACTGGCTAATGAAACGGAAGGTGAACTGGCCTTGCGCATGGCTGCAGCTGCCCGGGAAGTGTTGCAGGCAGGGGTGACGACGACCCGGTCACCCGGTGATGCGAGGCATGGCGATATCGCTCTCATGAAAGCAATCAATAAGGGTGAGGCTATCGGGCCGCGTATTTTCAGCGCTGGTGAGTCCCTTATCATAACGGGTGGACATGGTTCCGAACACGGAGTGGAGTATGCCGACGGGCCGTATGAACTCATGAAGGCCGCCCGGCGTGAAATCAGTGCCGGTGCAAGCTGGGTCAAGATCCTGATTTCGGGTGGTATTGCCACCGATGGTGGGGATATCTCGAAAGCCTTGATGACCCCTGAAGAAATCATTGCAGTGGTGGATGCAGCCCATCGTTTTGGTGCCAAGGTCGCTGCGCACTCAGGTTCATCTAACGCGACACATGTTGCTATCGATGCAGGCATTGACAGTATTGAACACGGTTACACCCTAGATCGAGCCGTCCTGAAGAAAATGGCAAAACACGGTACTTGGCTGGTTCCTACCATTGTTGTCAGCCAACCGGCGACAGCAGATT
>CAYZLS010000033.1:0-11171 GCA_964479355.1 uncultured Wenzhouxiangellaceae bacterium
TTTAATCATGGCTATAACATTACTATATGTTTCAGTACGTTATAGTGTATATTGGCTGGGGGAGAGGGATTCGAACCCCCACTGGCGGAGTCAGAGTCCGCAGTCCTACCATTAGACGATCCCCCACGGGGTCATATGCGGATTCTGAGCAGCGGAGATAAATCCGCAGCGCCAGGTTGTGATAACGAGGCGCTCTGAATCAGCGTTTGGAGTACTGGGTCGCTTTGCGGGCCTTGTGCAAACCGACTTTCTTGCGCTCAACTTCACGTGCGTCACGAGTCACATAACCTGCTTTACGCAGAATGGACCGCAAATCGCCATCGTATTCCATCAGTGCCCGGGTCAAGCCAAGACGAATCGCACCGGCCTGACCGGAGATGCCGCCGCCTGCCACGGTGGCTTTAATATCAAACTGCTCGGCCATTTCCAGCTTTTCAAGCGGTTGGCGTACGATCATACAGGCGGTCTCGCGCCCAAAGAATTCATCAATTGGACGGTTATTGATGGTGATGTTGCCGGACCCTTTGCTCAGGTAAACCCGCGCTTTGGAAGACTTGCGCCGTCCGGTACCGTAATACGTTTGAGTAGCCATTAAATATCGTATCCGTAGTGTGTGCTGACTTACAGCTCAAGCTGAGTCGGTTGCTGGGCAGCGTGCGGGTGTTCCGGGCCTGCATAAACATGCAGCTTGCGGAACATGGCACGACCCAATGGGTTTTTCGGCAACATGCCTTTAACTGCATATTGGATCGCACACTCAGGGTGCGTATCCAGCAATTTACCCAGGTTAATTGATTTCAGGTTACCAATGTAGCCGGTGTGGCGGTGGTACATTTTATCCGCCAGTTTCTTACCGGTTACCTTGATCTTCTCCGCATTGACAACGACCATGTGGTCGCCGGTGTCCATGTTGGGAGTGAACTCAGGTTTATGTTTGCCACGCAGACGGTGTGCCAGTTCAGTGGCCAGCCTGCCGAGGGTCTTATCGGTCGCATCAACAACGCACCATTCGCGTTTTATTGTCTGCGGTTTTGCAGTAAAGGTCTTCATTTTCGCCATTCTCGATAAATTACCCGCATCGACGGGTGAAGGGCGGGCATTTTACTGGCTTGGCGGTTCGGTTTCAAGCCATGTGAGGCTTATCGATACGCAATCGTTCAACCGGCTTGCCAGCAATAATATGACTGTCGATAATATCATCCACATCCGCTTCATCAATATAGGTGTACCAAACACCTTCCGGGTATACAACACAGACCGGTCCCAACTCACAGCGGTCAAGGCAACCGGCGCTGTTCACCCGGACTTTTCCCCGCCCGGACAGGTCCATTTTTTTAATCCGGTTTTTGGCATATTCGCGCAGAGCGGCAGAGCCACACTGATTACAAGATGGGCGTGACGCATCCGCACCTCGATCATTGACACAGAAAAATAGATGCCGTTGATAGTATTGAGACATACAAACCCCGCGCTCGCCAGCCCACATCAAACCCGGATAAATCTAATCCAGGCACGTGGTGGGACAGTATACAATGACAATGAACGGACCAGGTAGACAGGATTTAAACATGAGCTTGCGCAGCTACACGCCTTTAGATCGACTCATCATCAGCTTTGACAATGCACTGCGCCTGGGCACCGGTCAATCCAGCGCGGCGCAACGCAAAAACCCTGCGACTTCGATACCCGAGGTGGTTATAGATGACGACGGGCAACGGCACGCAGCCGGCCTGATGCGTATCAATCACGCCGGTGAGGTCTGCGCCCAGGCGCTTTACGCCGGACAGGCAGCAACTGCGCGACACCCGGATGTAGCGGCTGCAATGCAACAGGCAGCCAATGAAGAAATAGATCATCTGAGCTGGTGTAAAGAACGTCTAGATGAATTGGAAAGTCAACCCAGCCTGCTGGACCCTTTATGGTATGCAGGGTCTTTCGCGCTCGGCGCAGCAGCGGGCCTGGCCGGTGATGGCTGGAGCCTAGGTTTTCTGAAGGAAACCGAAAACCAGGTCGAAACACATCTTGAAGGCCACCTCGACCGTCTGCCCCCCGAAGATGCACGCAGTCGTGCTATTTTGGATCAGATGAAAACTGACGAGGCCAAACACGCAAAAATGGCCGAAGATTCAGGCGCCTTTGAATTGCCTAAACTGGTCCGTGAGCTGATGAAATTAACGGCGGGTGTGATGAAGGCAGTAGCTTATAGAATTTAATGCAGGTTTTTTGTTTGCTGCCTGAGTGCTTCCAGGGTTAGATTTTTTGATGTTGCTTTGGATTCGGTTTCGCTTCGCGACAGCCATTGTATTGTCCAACCCTGCAGACTGGTTGAGTCTGAAATGGGGAACGCCTGTTGACGATAGTCCAACGATCCGGAAAATCGCATTGCGGTCAATGTGACCGGGTTGTCTGGGGTAGGATTGGTAAATTGAAAACTCAGTTCAAAACGCTGCAGGCCGGCAGCGGTTCGCCAGCCTGAACCCTGCACGCCCCAAGGGGCTGCAAATGTGCCGCCGGCCGCACCGGTGTTGATGCTGAAATCTCGCCTGGCTTCACTGGCATCCCATTGTTGCTTGTCGATAACCGTGGCTGGCCCCTGTGGCTGACTGCGATTGAGTAAGGCCATTGCCAGTTGCAGCATCAGTGTCGGCGCTTGCATCAATGCCGCGAGGTCTGAGCTCTGTTGCTCAAAACCGCGTGCCAGTAAAACCTGCCCATCAACCATTAACAGTTCGCCGTTCAGAACGCTGCCCGGCGCGGCCTGCTCCACCTGCACCAGCAAGTCTCCGCATTGACAGCGCTGGAAAATCCAACGCGCATGAAAGCCTGTATCGGCAAAATCCACACCCAGTTTCGTCACGACCGCATCACGCCACAGTGTGCCTTTGATCACCTGGGCCATTGCCTGTTGAGTTCCCGCTACTAGTAGCAGGCAGAACGTAGCAAGGCAGATGTTGGTAAGCCTTTTCATCTCAGAAAAACAATCTTTGCAATGCTTTACCAGGCTCTGCTGCGCGCATGAATGCTTCGCCTACCAAAAAGCTGTTAATCCCGCAGGCTTGCATGCGCTTGACGTCAGCCACCGTGCGGATACCACTTTCTGTGACCAGCATGTGCTCATCGGAAAGCATCGTTTGCAGACGCTCGCTAGTCGCCAGTGAGATCTCAAAAGTATTTAAATCCCTGTTGTTGACCCCGATCAATACTTGCTCTAATTGTAACGCCCGTTGCATTTCGGCCTCGTCATGTACTTCCACCAGTACATCCAATGCCGTCTCTTTTGCCAGTTCAGACAGGTCTTGCAACCTAGTCTGATCAAGCGCAGCAACGACCAACAAAATACAATCCGCACCCATCACCCGTGATTCGTACACCTGCCACGGATCGATAATGAAATCCTTGTGTAGCACCGGCAGGCCACAGGCGCTGCGGGCCTGTTGTAGATATTTCTGACTGCCCTGAAAAAAATCATTGTCGGTCAAAACAGAAAGGCAGGCCGCCCCCGCTTCTGCATAGGCGCGGGCAATGGCATCTGGCTGAAAATCCTCCCGGATCACGCCTGCGCTGGGCGAGGCCTTCTTGATCTCGGCAATCACTGCAGGACCCCGTTGCATGGCCAGCCTGAGCCCCTGTGCAAATTCGCGCGGTGGAGCACAATCTTGCGCGTGGGCTTGTAATTCAGCCAGTGGCAATGCGGCTTTGCCTGCTGCCACCTCCTCGGATTTACATTGCAAAATGCGTTGCAAGATGGATGGAACTGTCATTAGAAAGACTGCGTCAACGCTGCTAGTTGCTGCAGTTTTTCCAACGCTGTACCGCTTGCCAGGGTATCACTGGCCATTACCACACCGCTTTCAGCTGAATCTGCAACTCCCGCCACGTACAAAGCGGCCCCGGCATTGAGTGCTACCAGGCGCGCTGCCCGTTGGGCACACAGGTCGTGTTCATTTTCTTGATACCTTTTTTCACCGGCCAGTGCCGCACGCAGCAATTGCAACGATGAGTCTGCATCTTTCACCGCCAGGCCATGCAAAGGCTCTCGCTCAAAACCAAACTGCTCGGGGCGTAATTCATATTCATTGATCACACCATCTTTAAGCTCCACCACATTGGTATCGGCAGCCAGGCTGATCTCGTCCAGGCCATCTTGTGAATGCACCACCATGACATGTTCGGAGCCTAGACGCTGTAACACTTCAGCAACGGGTCGACACAATGCGCGTGCATAAACCCCGATCAGTTGTCGTTTCAGTCCGGCCGGGTTGGCCATCGGGCCCAGCACATTGAACATGGTACGCATGCCCAGTTCATTACGTGCCACCGTCACGTGGTGCATGGCACTGTGGTGCATGCGCGCAAACATGAAACCAATATTAAGCTCATTAACACACTGCGCCACCTGGGTGGGTGAGATATCCAGCCGCACACCAGCCGCCTCCAGCACATCAGTGCTGCCACAACTGGAAGAAACCGACCGGTTGCCATGCTTGGCTACCCGCCCACCGGCCGCCGCCGCCACGAAACAAGCCGCCGTGGAAACATTAAACAGATTGGCGCCGTCACCGCCGGTACCGACAATATCGACCAGGTGAGGCCCACTGACTTGCACGCCGCTGGCAAATTCGCGCAGCACCTGGACACCGCCGGTGATTTCGTCAATGCTCTCGCCCTTCATTCGCATCGCCAGCAAAAATGCACCGATTTGCACATCGGTGGCACCGGCAGACATAATCTGGCGCATGACATCCACCATTTCTTCGGTGGAGAGACCACCCATGGCAGAAATTCGGCTTAGTGCAGTTTGTATGTCCATGGGCATGAGCAGTTACCCAGCTTTGGGCTGGTCATCACCCGTATATTCTTGATATAACGCCATACCCAGCATTATAAAGTCTGTCATTGCGAAATGTCCGGGTTAATCGCGTTGATGAAATTTTGTAACAGGTCGTGACCACAGCGGGTAAGAATGGATTCCGGGTGAAACTGAACCCCTTCAATGGGCAGGCTGGTATGCCGTAAGCCCATAATTTCTTCGATTTCCCCAGCCTTCGTTTCGGTCCAGGCTGTGACTTGCAAACATTCGGGTATGGCGTCTTTTTGTAACACCAAAGAATGGTAGCGTGTGGCTTCAAACGGCTGCAGCAAACCGGCAAACACACCCTGTCCACGGTGCTGAATCAACGAAGTCTTACCATGCATGACTCTGCCTGCCCTTACCACCTGACCACCATATACCTGCCCGATACACTGGTGGCCAAGGCACACACCCAGGATAGGGAATACTCCACCCAGCTCAGCAATCACCTGTAAAGAAATACCCGCATCATCCGGTGTGCCTGGCCCCGGAGAAATCACGATTCCCTGAGGATTCTGCCTACGAATTTGCGCCACTGTGATCGCATCATTACGCACAGTTTCAACCTGCGCACCCAATTCACCCAAGTATTGCACCAGGTTGTAGGTGAAAGAATCATAGTTGTCGATCATCAGGATCATAATATTGATAATATATTGTTATTTAATGATATAAAATAAGGATTATGAGTTTTGTACCACCTTTAGTACCACCAATCTATCCTGGTGGATGACCTATTTGGCATATTTTTTCCTTGCATGTCAATTCCATAATGAAACCATCATCTTCAGCTTTATTTCATCAACGGAGTTTTGTTGCCGCTCAGCCAGGCCAGAGCGATGTGGGCTGCCCAGGAGTTATTGACTAAGAGCAAAGCAGGTATCTGATGATCTATGGGATTCGGTCCGAAACGGGACCGCCGACAATGCAATCCCACGAACAGCCCCATAACCTGGAAACAATTGCATGAATGGGTGGGTCTTGTTGGTATGTTATCTTGAGGAATTAAAAGTCGGGGTATCTTCTCCAGTAGCAAGGCAACCATCGAGCCCCGACAAATCCCCGATGCTTTTATACACAGCAATCATTTCATCGTCACCGCGCCACCTCTATACAATGCGCCGTAGCTTCTAACGCAAGTTTCGCAACGGCACTGGTCTGTGACGCAAACCCTTTGCAGTATTCTTCTAGGCTGTCAGGGTACTTGGTTTCTCCAAGTTCTCTTGCCTTTTTTATGACAAATCTATAGTAGAAATAGCACGATTTTAGGGCAACATCTAGCTTTGGGTAATGAGTGAAACTGGGGCTATCGGCATGATGAGCAACAGCTTCATCTCGATACGTTTTCATGTTTTTCCAGTATTCACTAAATTCGTTTTCGGTCAATCCGGAACTACTGAGTAGGTCACTTCGGAATGCCTCATGATGGTCATCGTCAACGATACCTTTCCAATGTGTTGGCTCTGCATTTGAACCGAAAATCTTCGTCCAATTGAGAATTGCTAAATCCAACAATCCGCCATACATTAAGCGCCAGAAGTAGAGGGTTGGATCGGGGTTCACCTTTGACAGTTCGCGTTTGAGGTGGATGCAGCGCACAATTTGCACAAGCAACTCTCTTTGTTCAGTAATTTTTTTCATATCACCTACTTTCCCTTAATTAATCGCTCTCAACAAAGTGGTTTCTTTACTCTTCTCGAGCAGTCTCACCGCATCGATCAACTCCTGGATCTCAGTGGCCGAATAGTGCGGTTAAACAGAGCCCGGTCCATACCCAGGTATGCGGGCGCCTTGCCGATTCTTATTACTCGGGGATCCATTTGGTTAGGCCTCATTCGTGAATGCACCTGAGTCATAGAGTTTGAATGTTTTCTCAAGTGCCTCGATCACTCCGGAAATCGCATGAGTCGGATACGAGAAAGTCGCCCAATCCGACGCTCCAAGTTTCTCGAAAAAATATCTAGCATCGATAAATATTCGAGCGATTGACTCAATAGCTTGATCAAATGTTGAGTACGATTGCGCAAATGTTTCTTCCTTCGGTTTATCAGGAGTGTGTTCACTAAACTTCAGCGCGAAGATTTGGATATCTTCTGTCTTCGCTGACGGGTGCTTATCGTATTGGTCATTGAAGCTTCGGCGCAAATACGGAGGAAACTCAATCAACAGTTTCATTAAGTCGTGCTCTTCAAAAACGTTGCCGCCACGGCCAGCAATCATAAATGCCTTGAAATAGAGTTCAATCGAAAGCCCTGCGATTACCAGATATGCAAGTGCTTTCCCTGCATCGGCGGAGTTTTCCACTGTGCGACTGAGCATAGAAGCGGTAGTCGCCAGTGCGCGTGCTTGAGCAAGTGCAAGCGTGTACGCGCCCAGTGGAATGGGGGGCTTAGCCGGCTTGCGCACTTTGGACACTTTATGAGACCTGACGCTTTAGTTAAGCGGCACCGCCAGGGGTTCGGTGGAGGCCCGCAGGGCCGGAACGCACTTTAACGTTTTGTGGTGTCTTACTTGCCAAATTGACTCTGCGCGTATCTTAATAATGCAATTGTGCCCCAAAAAAGAAATAGTGCTGCAAAATTCCATATAGGCAAAAAGATCAGCACCAATGAAGCTGTTGACGACTTGGAAAAAACAAAAGCGTTGATCATTTGTGCAGCATTGAACAGAAACAGTAATGTTGTGAACACAAGGACAGTTCGTGGCCAGCCTAAATTTTTATAAAGTGACGAAGCCAATAAAAATGGTGAAAACACAAAAAAGCTGATAACCAAGCCGGTCAAGACTCTCATGGTCGCATCTTTCAGAAATGAGGCCATACCATTGCTCGAAATCAGACCTCGGGCCTCGAACCACAACCCTTCCATCCCTACAGCCATCACGCTGAGACCTAGCAATATACCAAAACTGTAGATCAAACGAATTTGTGTTTTATTGGGCACATTTATTTCAACTGGAGGCACTTTGATCACCTAATGTTTTAGTTAAGCGGCGCAGAGGAACTGCGTCCGGTGGAGCCAGTTTTCTGGCGGAACGAACTTTTACGCTTGTTAGGTTGACGTGGCAACTTTTAAAGGGTGCATCTGCGCCAAATTGAGTAACCCTCACCGGCACCGATCAGCAAAGTAATCCGCCATCATCGGATTTAACACGCCAATTATAACGCCCGTGTGGGTGCCCATGATGATCTGGTGCTGGCGTTGGCTATTGCGCTATGGCGAGCACGCATGAACTGGAAGGCTCAGCGTGTGGCGTTCAAAACCCAACAATGAAACCCCGTCCATTGCGTGACGGCGCCGTAACAGATGAAGGAAGATCGGGTCGCGGTTTCTGATGTCCTCATATCCCCTCAGGAATCCCCGTGCCGGGTGGGAAACCAGGGTGGCATTTGGGTGCAAATGCTCGTCGAGCAGATAAAGCCCGCACAAATCCGCGTTCAAATAGTCCCGCAAATCACGTATGCGGGCAGTGTCTTTACTATTGAAGCTCCTTTTCCGCGCGTCCAGGACCACGCCGGCGACCAACTGGGAGAACTCTTCAAGTTCGGCATTCCGCGGGAGATGTGTCATAATTTCTTGCCCCGTCAAAAACCTGTAAATCACTGATAATACTAGAGCAAGTTCGTGCTCTTCGCAATGAGCACCTTGAGTCTGTTCACCACGCAATCTCACCCCACTTGAATATCAGTGACCGGCATCTGCCCTGGCTCCGCTATGTTTCACACCCAAGCCGGTATTCAAGGTGCAAGTTACCACGCCCGTTCATGGATAAGATCTTGGCTCAGGCTAGGGCACTCAGGGGCTTGGGTTTTTTCCCTCAAGACCATCATTATGAGGGTGTCGTCGGCACTTTGTGTGCTTTCAACTATGCTGCTTCGTGGCGTACCGCGGTTCACGAACAGTTCATCTATTAGTGCGTTCAGTCTCGCCATGGTCCCGGCACAAGGCGGCTGGACTTGGTGTTTGAAGCCCAACCCTCAGCTGCTTTCCTAGCTATTGTCTGTTTATTTGCACCCAAAACTGCCCCAGGATTTGCTTTGAAAATTGGCCTGCCCTGGAAGTGCTGCAGGGACGCTACAGTCACAGATTATTGATTTGCATTGAATGGCGCTGTATGCGTATTCGGAATGGACAAAGGATCCAATTTAGACTTCAGTGCATAAAGCCCAGATCGCGGGCGCGTTGAACGGCCAAGCTGCGCCGACGAGCTCCTATCTTGTCGTAGATCTGCTGTAGATACCATTTTACCGATCCCTCGGTTAGCCCCAGCTCATTTGCGATCTCCCGATTTCGAAATCCGTTGGCAACGAGTTCAAGAATGTCCCGCTCACGGCGACTCAGCGGCTTCACTGGGTACACGATGTCATCGCTTATCGGTTCGGGTGCTCTACCCACGCCTAAAGATTCCTGCGGATGCGCCTCACCAAGCAATACCTGTGCGTAGCACACCAACGGATCGTTCAGGTTATCCACGTCACTGGCGAGATAATCGATCAACCCTCGTGTCAGTTCGGGGGTGTCCATGAGCGTTCGTTTGATATCCGTCGTTGACGCCATCGCAAGCACTTCCCTGAGACAACGCTGAGTTGCCGTTTTTTCCCCCTGCCGCTGGAGCGCTTGTGCAAGCACGACGCCAAACTCGACGGCCGCTCGGATCGCACCGCGACCCTGTGTAAAGCGAAACCATCGACGGCCCACAGTAATGGCATCATTCAGCAGATCTTTTTTCATAGGCGCAAGTCTGCACCAAGTCAACGCCAGCTGTACGTCTTGGCTCCTCACGCGCTTTCCCGGCATGACTTGCTTTGCTTCCAGTGCTGCAATCTGCTCGCCGTATGCCGTGGCAGCTTCGACATCGACGGCTCGCAGAGCCTGGCGCACCTGTTCCGCTACCACGTAGAACTCGAGTCGTGCAAAGTTATACTTAATGGCGTGTTGTTTGGCTTGGTTCAGTATCGCCTTTGCTTTGGTGTGATCCCCACTTGTATACAGGAGACGTGATTGGCATATGTAGCCGCTGATTAGTTGATCGACGAAGCCGATCTGATCTGCGAGGGGTAAATATCGTTTGAGAAAACGCTCCGATTCTTCGATCTTGTTCTGTTCGTACCATACCTCAGCGAGTAGTAGCCCTGGCATGGCCGCGAGTGGAGATACTTCACCGCTTATTTCCTTGGCAATTTTCAAGGCGGCAAATAGCGCACGCTCAGCCTGCTCAAGCTTACCCTCCGCGAGGTGTGATATGCCCAGAATTGTGTTGTGCCAGATGAGCACAAAGTGGCTCCCTGACCGTTCATAATGTTTCATAGCCTGTGCATTAAGTATTTCCACTTGATCAAATTCGAGCAGATCACGCTTTGCATTAATGAGGCTCGAAGATAAATTTCCCAACAGGTAGGAATCATCGACCGAGAAGTTGTCCAGCATTTCCAGACATAGCTCTTCTACCAGTGGCATATCGTCACTAGACTGTGCATACATCATGTTTCTATGCTTGAGTATGGAGCGAAGAAAGATAAGTTCAGATTCCGCTTCGCCGCCCGCCGAGGATTCTTCCAAAAGCGCGTGAACTTCATCCAGCATGCTTCGTGCGAGAGAGAATCGCCACTCAAGAATTTCCGACCATGCTTGATCAAGTAATATTCGCGGGTATTTGCGTAGATGTACTGCGGGGATTTGTTTATACCACTCGGTCAGAGTGCTTAGTCGCCCATTGTAGAAGAGATCGTCGCAGGCTTGATTGAGAAGTCTGGCCGCTGTCACCTCATCTTTACCGACAAGCGCGTGTTGTATGGCTTCATCGATTAGATCCTGCTCGGCGAACCACGCACTGGCATTATGGTGAAGCCGGTTAACAATGTCAGGATTTTCAGCGATGAGGCACTTTCTTAAAAAATGGGAAAACAGATGATGGTAGCGATACCATTCTTTCTCATCATCGAGAGAGAATAAGAACAAACCCCGGGACTTTAGTAAGTTCAGCATGCGATGCCCGTTATTGGAAGTCGTTACCGCATCACACAGCGATGGACACAAGCGATCCAGGATAGATGTGTACAACATGAATTCACGCGTCTCCTTATCCTGACGCTGTAGCACATCTTCTGTTAAAAAATCGACAACGTCCCCGTAGCTACCGGAAAAGGCCCTTATGAACTCGTCAACATCATTACGATCCGCTAACGAAATAGAAGCGAGTTGCAGGCCTGCAACCCAACCTTCGGTAGCCTTTTCCAAAGTGTAAATCTGCTCGTAGGAAAGAGCATTGAGACCAGCCCGCGAAAAAAATGAGCCGATTTCTGAACGGCGGAATCGTAGTT
>CAYZLS010000034.1:0-3865 GCA_964479355.1 uncultured Wenzhouxiangellaceae bacterium
TCGGTGGCGGTACCCCGACGTATCACGATGACGAGCAGCTCCAGCACCTCATTGGGCTATTATCACGCCATTTCTTTTTAAGCCGGTCTGAGGAGCGTGAGTTTTCTATTGAAATTGATCCACGTACGGTTGATAACGAAAGGATTGCCCGTTTGGAAGATATGGGTTTTAACCGGGTCAGTATGGGCATACAGGATTTTGATCCCGCCGTGCAAAAGGCCGTCAACCGCATACAGGATGAGGATAGCACGTTGGGTCTGATTGATGCTGCACGTCGGTCCGGCTTCAATTCAGTATCGGTGGACCTGATTTATGGTTTGCCGTTACAGACTGCTAAATCATTTGAAACCACCATAGATTCCGTGTTGATGGCCCGTCCAAACCGCATCTCGGTCTATAACTATGCCCATCTGCCCAATCTGTTTCGTGCACAGCGCATGATCAAGACCAAGGAAGTGCCTGCCGCCGAAGTACGGCTTCAAGTGCTGGCTTTAACGGTTAATAAATTGGTTGGGGCGGGTTATGTCTATATTGGTATGGATCATTTTGCATTGCCCGATGATGAATTGTGCATCGCGATGCAAGAAGGGTCTTTGCAACGCAACTTCCAGGGATATTCTACCTGTAGCACAACTGACCTGGTGGGGATGGGCGTCAGTGCAATAGGCATGGTCGGTGACAGTTTTGTGCAAAACCGGAAAGACATCCATGCCTGGCAAGCAGCCATCGATAATGATCTGTTGCCCGTATGGCGGGGTATCAGTCTAAGCCGGGAAGACCGGCTAAGACGGGGGGTCATTGCGGCAGTCATGTGCCAGGGTCAGGTTGAATTTGATCATTTCGAGCGCAAATACGACATTGATTTTGGCGACCATTTTGCGTTGGAGCTCGAGTCATTAAGACCATTACAGGATGATGGTTTGATCGATATGGACGAGCAAAACCTCAATGTCACCCAGACTGGCCTTCTGCTGTTGCGGGCAATTGCAATGAAATTTGACGAATATTTGCTCAATGATAAAGCAGGAAAGGCTTATTCAAAAGTCATTTGAGCCCCCTTAGGCTATAATCCGTTGCTAGGAAGCTGCCGGCTCTGGACCCAGGGTCATACAAGGTACGACAAACTTCTTGTTAAGGACTGGTGATGGATAAACCGCTTATGAGCACAGCCGATTCCGGCGTGCCGTACTTCCCGAAACGTGCGCAAGTTGCGTGCAGTCGCTGTGCGCTCAGCACCTTGTGCCTGCCACGAAACCTCGATGTTGATTCCACCATGGAGTTCGAGAACATCGTCAAAAAGTCCCGCCCTATTCAGGCCGGGGAACATATTTTTCGCGCCGGTGATATATTTCAGACCATTGCGGCTGTACGGGCGGGCTGCTTCAAGAGTTATGTAACCAATAAGAACGGTGAAGAGCAAGTGCTGGGTTTTTACTTGCCCGGCGAGATCATCGGCTTCGACGCCATTCATGAAAAAACCCATAAGGCGAATGTTGTGGCACTCGATACCAGTTCCATCTGTGGCTTGCATTTTGACTCGGTTGCGGAAATGGCACGGCAATTACCGGCGCTGCAGGACGAGCTGTTTAGTATCATGAGTTATCAGATATCCGAACTGGAATCGAACGCAGCCGATCTGAGTGCCGAGGAAAGGATAGCCCGGTTATTGTGTTCATTGTCGGCCCGTTTCGCCAACCGGGGTTATTCAGCATCCGAGTACAACCTCAACATGTCACGCCGTGATATCGCCAGTCATTTGCGCCTGGCTACCGAGACTATCTCTCGTGTTTTGGCGCGTTTTCAAAGTGCGGGTATCATCCAGGTGAAGCGGAAGAAAGTGAAAATACTTGCGCCAGATAAACTGGAAGAGTTGGCACGTCGGTATACTGGTTTCTAGCCTCCTGTACACCACAGGAATTCACCGATGAACCGATTGCTTATTTTGGCGGAAGATGCTGAAAAGTACGCTCATCTGGTCCATGCGGTTGACCTCGAGCAACTGCAGATCGGGCAAACAGATGACCTTGAGTCAGCAATCTCGCAAATCGTTGATGCCAATATTGTTTTGGGTGACCCACCCCTGATAGGTGAAGTGCTGAGCACTGCCGGATGTTTGCAGTGGGTGCAGTCAAGTTGGGCGGGTGTCGACCAATTATGTCAGCCACAATTGCGTCGTGATTATGTTCTGACGGGCATGAAAGATGTGTTCGGTCCGATGATCAGTGAACATGTAATGACATACCTGTTCGCACTGGAAAGACGGCTGTTTGAGATGCGAGCCAACCAGGTGGAAAAGATCTGGGAACCCTTTACTTACCGTTCGTCTGAGGACATTGTGCTCGGAATCATTGGGCTCGGGTCCATCGGTCAACACCTAGCTAAAACTGCCCGGCAATTTGGTATTCGGGTAACAGGCCTGAATCTTTCCGGTAAGCCCTGTGCTGAGGTTGAACAGGTTTTTAGCTGGGCCAGTATGGCCGACTTCCTCGCGGAACCGGATTATGTGGTAATTACACTCCCGGATACACCCCAAACGCGGCATTGCATCAATGCAGAAGTGCTCGGGATGATGAAGCCGGTAGCGGTGCTGATCAATGTTGGCCGGGGTAGTGTGGTCAATGAAAACGACCTAATCGTTGCATTGCGCCAAAATACCATTGGTGGTGCTGTGCTCGATGTTTTTGAGTGCGAACCTTTGTCCGCAGATAATCCCTTGTGGCACTTGCCCAATGTTTATATCACGCCGCATACAGCAGCCGTTAGCCTGCCTGAGGTAGTGGTTAAAAAGTTCGTTGCAAACTACCACCGTTTCTTGCGCCAGGAACCCTTGCTTGATGTAATAGATTTTGTCCACGGTTATTGACCTGCAGGAGTTTCTCCTACACGGGTTAAAAGCGCCCTCGCAGGCCTGCAAAAACACCTCTACCGGGGCGCACGAACCCGAGAATTTCCTCATATTGTTCATTCAGTAGGTTGCTGGCCCGGCCAGTTAGCTCAAATGATGCTGTCAGTTTCCAAGTTGCCGCAAGATCTAGGAGCGTGTAAGCATCCATTGCTACCCGATTCAGGGTAAATGTTGTTGGTGAAAAAAACATATCCAGCTGCGGGCCGTTATAATTCAAATTCAGGTTCAGGTTGCCGCGGTCTGCGGCAAACCGGTAGTTGGCAGACAAGCTGGCCATGTGTTTGGGACGTCTGACTTCACGAACTGATTGTCCTGTAACGCTTTTTTCGGTGGCGTCGGTGTAAGTGTAGGCAGCCCCAAACAGAAATGAGCGACCTAAGTGCAGATCAAGTATCGCTTCAATGCCCTGGCGTTTGCTATCGCTGGCCTTATTTTTCCCGGTGAACAAAAAGCTAACTGGGTCAAATACAAATCCATCGATTTCATCCTGCAGATCCTGGTTAAAATAGGCCAGTTGAAGTTGATAACGGCCTTCTGCCCAGTCGGTATCGATGCCGAATTCCCAGTTCCGTGAGGATTCTGGTTTCAGCTCGGGGTTGCCGATAAAAAGATCCTCAAAAAAACCATAGCGTTCGGTAAACGTTGGTGCTTTAGAGCCGGCACCTACCGAGCCACGCAAGCGCAGGCCAGGGGATAACTGATAGGAGGCTGCTGTTTGCCAGGTCACAGCGTCATCAAAATCACTATATTCATCCAACCGTGTACTCAAAGCCCAGGTGAATCCGGTGAAGGGTTTGCCCACGTATTCGATTGCGTAGCCGTTGATATCGTAGGACTGATCCTGGTTGGGGTTGCCAGAAGGGGAGGCCTCGCCCCGTTGGGAAAAATCCACGGTCTCACGTTCGAGTGCAAAGTTAAGGCGATGATTTTGTGCTTCACCTGCACCGAAGACTACGCCAG
>CAYZLS010000034.1:3875-11063 GCA_964479355.1 uncultured Wenzhouxiangellaceae bacterium
AACTCAAGCGTTTGTGCTGCAGTGGAATTTGTCCAGTTACCGTCGCTAAAATTGTTGTTATCAGAATCCATCGAGTATACGGAAAAATTTCCTGACCAGGGGCTGAGTTGTGGTGCAAGCCAAAGCTCACCTGCCAGAAAGGTCTGACGGGATTCTGTGACCCGGTCGGCGTCCGCTGGCAGGCCGGTGACAAAAAAATCGATCTCATCAAATTGACTGCTTGCATCCACAACTTGCCCCGAAAACCGTAAACTAAAGGCATTGCCGGCATCGAATTCCACAGCGATATTGCCAGTGGAGTTTTCTGCGTCGTCTTTTTCATTACCGCTGCGTGAGATATTGGTGCCGTTGGTTTGCAGATAGGAAAGGCCGCCGCTGAGCTTGAATATTTCCCCTGCGTAGCCACCATCTAGGTCGACACTGAGACTGCCAAACGAGCCGCTCTCGATGTTGCCTGACAGGTGTTGGCCTGCCACATCTTTGCGTCGGATGATGTTAATAACACCCGCCAGCGCATCGCTGCCCCAGGTCGCACTTTGCGGGCCACGGATGATTTCAACCCGTTCAATATTGGCGGTCAGGGCAAACTGAAACTGGAATTCATCACCGAGTGCAGGGTCGTTGGCACGTATTCCATCCACCAACACCAGTATTTGGTTAGCCTCGGCTCCTCGTACTCGTATCTGGGTGAGGGCGCCGACTCCACCTGCCTGGTTGACGGAAAACCCCGGCACGTCCCGGAATAATTCAGCCAGCGTTTTGGCCTGCTTTTGCTCAATTTCCTCGTGTGTTATGACGGTGACTGAACTGGCCACGTCATCAATGGAGATGGGCTGCAGACCCGCTGTGACCAGCAGGTCGTCAAGTTCCAGCACTTCTTGTGCCGGCAGGATCCGACTGCTGAGTGCAAGTATTAAGGTGCTAACCCAAAATGAGGTGGTTCTAATTCTTGTGTTGCGCATTATCTTGTTCCATTGCGCTCTCACCCGAACGCAGCAAGGTTGTACATTTTGAAATCGGCCGGGGTTGGGAGGCTGTTTCTGGTACCGGATAAGCTGGGGGAAGCAGTTCCCACACGCCTCCGCCCGCCGCGAATGCACAAGTGAAAATAACTGCTGGCCGGTCTCCGGGCTTGCGAAGAGCGATCAATGACCGCTACTGACGAACCGCCTTCCCATGCTTACGCACAGTGGCTGCAATGATCCGTACCTTCGCCTACCGTTGCGGGGGCAGCGATGGAATTGCCAATAATAGGCGCACCATCTTCCCGTTTAATCCTCTGACTGAGCAGTCAAAAGGACACCTGCAGACATGTGTGAGATATTGAATTATCAGGTATGGGTTGTCAAGTAATGTCCCTGACAACCAGGCGGCGGACATGAAGAAGATGAGACCGAGAATCGGTCGAGAAGCTGGCCTAGGCCATGTCCACCCTACCCACCAAGTCGATACATTTCTACTTTGCGTGCTGCACCACCTGAGCTGTCACGATTCTGACTATAGCTGTCTTCGCGCTGGTACTAGGAAGCACGAATGCAGTCCTGTAGTGCTGATGGTTCGGCATCATAGCTGAGAAATGGACGCAGATTGATTCCCTGGCTTGCAAAAAGACAGGTGTAATAACTGCCATCTGCGGTCACCCTGGCACGGGAGCACTGACCACAAAATGATTCGGTGATTGAATTGATCAGGCCTATTTCACCACTACCATCCAAAAAAGAATAGCGCCTGGCCGTTTCCCCTAGATACTGGCTTGCCACTGGACGAAGTGGCCAGTGAGCATGAATGCGTTTCAACCATTTTGAGCCTGGCACCACAGATTCGGAGCTTCACATGTTGGAATTGCACACGTCCATAAACTCAATCAGGCGGAGCGTATGGCCCGTACCGCGAAAGTGCTGTACCAGGTCCATAATCGTGTGATCATTGACCCCTCGTTGCACCACGGTGTTGATCTTCAATTGCTTGAATCTGGCATTTTCAGCAGCCTCGATACCTTCGAGAACTCGCGCCACGGTACCTCGACGACCAGTGATCGCAGCGAATACTTTTTCATCCAGTCGATCGAGGCTCAGAGTAAAGCGACCCAATCCGGCAGCTGCCAACTCTTGTGCCATTTGTGGTAACAGAATGCCGTTGGTGATCAAAGCAAGATCCTCCACATCGGAGATACCGGCAAGCCGCTCGATCAGCCCTGTCAATCCCGGCCGCAGCAAGGGTTCTCCACCGGTGAGACGCACTTTACTTACACCCAGATCGACAAACGCCCTGACCAGTCGCTCAATTTCCATATCGCTCAGCAATTCCCGTCGACTCAGGAATTTGCCACTGCAGCTAGCCGAACCCACCGGCATGCAATAGCTGCAACGGAAATTGCAACGATCAATGACCGATACCCGCAGATCCCGCAACGGCCTCGCATGGGCATCAGCCAATGGCGCTAACATGCAGGTTTCACTTAAATACGTGCACACAAACAGGTGCAGCAGGTGCAATCATGGGTTCCGCACATACGCATTTGGCCGCAGGTAGAACCACCAGTTAATCAGCACACACACGCCATAAAAGATCGCAAAGCTATACAATGCGTACTCAGGTGTGGTCAGCTTGATTTGCTCACCGAAAACCTTTGGGATGAAAAATGCACCGTAAGCTGCAACGGCTGAAGTCCATCCCAGAGCTGGTCCAGCCTGTTCCTGGTTGAAAACCATAGCAATGGTCCTGAAGGTCGAACCGTTGCCAACGCCGGTGGCGGCAAACAACACCACAAAAAGCACAAAAAATGGCCCGAAAAACTCCTCGGGGGATGCTGAACGGTAGGCTGCTGCCATGTAATAAGCCACCCCTAGGGCGGATGCAATCATTACGATGGAAACAATCTGGGTAACCTTTGCCCCCCCCACCTTGTCTGCGATCCAGCCTCCAACGGGGCGGATTAAAGCGCCGACAAACGGTCCTATCCAGGCATACATCAGCGCGCTTGGGCCGTTGGGGTTGGCCACATTGTGAACCAGCACGCCATCGGGCCCGACGACGTGTGTAAACCCGAATATCACCTTGATCGCAAGGGGGAATGCCGCAGAAAAGCCAATGAATGAGCCGAAAGTCATCGTGTAAATGATCGTCATTGCCCAGGTGTGCTTGTTGTTAAAAATCTTAAACTGGTGCTTCAAATTTGCCTGCAGTTCACCACGGGTGAGATACCTCAGCAGTAGCAATGTCGAAACAATAACCAACGGCAGGACGATCCATTTGTTGAGCAGACCAATGCCCACTGGCGGTGGCAACAAAAGATACAGGCCAAAAGACGCGGTTGCCAATGCAATCAGTAGCAACATGGAAATTTTCAACATGCTGGTGACGGGATTCCCTGGTTTTGGTGTCACCGCCTCGGTCACAATATTGTTCATCCCAAACCAGCCTAAAAATGCCAGTGGGATTAAAAAAACTAACCAGAGGAAGCCTGCATTTTGTATGTAGGTTTCAGTGCCCTCCGGGATTTTCCCGAGTAGCGTACCGCTGGTATTGACCAGCACCATTGAATCACCGCCAAAAATCCCAACGGTCATGACCAGCGGAATCAGTATCTGCATGGTGGTAACACCAAAATTCCCTAGGCCGGCATTGAGCCCCAAAGACGTACCCTGCACCCGTTTAGGAAAAAAGAAACTGATGTTGGACATGGAGGAGGCAAAATTGCCGCCACCAAAACCCGATAACAGGGCCAGCATCTGAAAATACCACAGCGGCGTGTCTGCATTTTTAAGCGCAAAGCCAGTACCCACGGCCGGTATCATCAACAAAGCGGTGGTGAAAAAGATCGTATTTCGCCCACCCGCGATACGGATGAAGAAAGTACTGGGAATTCTCAGCGTTGCGCCGCTCAGTCCTGCGATAGCCGATAGGGTAAAAAGCTCGGCCTGGGTGAAATGGAAACCAAGATTGAGCATCTGTACTGTAATGATTCCCCAGTACAGCCACACGGCGAAGCCACACAACAGACTTGGGATTGATATCCAGAGATTCCTGGTGGCGATTGTTTTGCCCGTGCTTTCCCAGAATGCATTATCTTCGACATCCCATTTATCAATATTTGTTGTCATTGCTTCACTACCTTATTCAATTTGCAGCGGGCTAAGCCTAGTTAAATCACCACGGCTTGAGAACAGTTTAATGCGACTGAGACACTCAAAGAATAGTCAGTTGTTTTTAGGCCGTGCTTTTGACCATGGCATGTTGCTGTCCCGAATTCTTTTTTTGTCCCAATTCCAGATCACTACCTGGTAGGGTCGCCAAAGGTAATGCAAGGGAGCAACCAGAATGTGAACCAGGCGCGTAAACGGGAAGATCAAAAAGATGGAAAACGCACCGACGATATGGGCTTTGATCACCAGCGGCATGGCTACCACCGCTTCGGGTTGCGGGTTGAGCTTAAAAATGGACCAGAGATAGGGGGATAGATCTGCTGCGAACCAGGATGAACCCCAGCGGTAGCCTAATGCGATCCAGCAACCCAACAGCACCTGGGCAAGCAACAGGAGCTCGACAAAAAGATCCATGCGGGTACTTACAACTTTAATTCTGGGGTGGGTGAAGCGCCTGATAATCAGGACTACAAATCCAACCAACAGCGCGACCGCAAAGGTGAATCCTATTCCCTCATGGGCGATCAACCGAACAGGATCACTGTTCCAGGACAGCACAGCGCTTGGAAACAGGAAGGCAACTAGGTGTCCGAGGAACACCATCAGGATGCCAAAATGGAAAGGAACAGTGCCCCAAAAGCCCTGTTTGCCCTCAAGGAACTGGGCAGACAAACTGGTAACCTTGTAGCCTTTTTGAGTGTAGCGATAGATTGTTCCAACCAGGAAAATGATAATTGCTACATACGGAAACGCAGAAAATAAGAAATAGTCTAATGAAGTCATGTTGAGTCCTCTCCCTCAGTACTGGCCGTTGGCTGTTGCTTCGATCTGGTTTTCTCTACCCACCGAAGTCAGGAAATCACTGCTGAGTTTTAGTGGAATCTTTTCAACCAGCGAGAAGTCCTGTTTTAAGACCTGGTACAGGGAATTTAAGGCATGTTGATATAGCGTAACCGCCTCTACTGCGACGTCCGGTGTCTCGATCAGGGTTTTATAGTGTTTGCGGTAAGAAATGTTTCTCTTTTCAACCCGGTCCGGTGCAAATTCACTCGTCATTTCACGCAGTGCCGGTGCCAGAATCGCGTTGGCCAGGTCGTTGATGAGATCTTCATCTTCAAGTGCCGCCAACAGACGCAGCAGGTTGGGGAGGTAATCTGCCAGTTCAGTCCCGCAATCGATGCCGGCATCGATGTGTTCGCGGTTCAGGTTGGCCAGCATTTCGCCTCTTTTGTAATCATCCCCAAACAGGACATAGCCAATATCCAGCGTCGTGACGGCCTGTACATCAAAGGAGCGGGTGAACAGTTCTTGCATCGTCAACAAATTCTGTACCGGCAGGTGAATCATGAACCGATCCAGCTCAGCCGCTGCTTTAGGGTAACGCTCGTCCAGGAATTCTTTTAATTCCTGGACCCTTTGTGGGTAATTGGCATCGGGGTATTCGAACAATGCAGCGAGCAGTGAATAATGAATACGTTTCATCATAAGCCCCTTTGCGCCGTGCCTTCTTTGAACCCAAAGCCGGTGCTGCCCTTCTTGTCACCGGTGAACTCCATCATTTCGATGGCCTGTTCCCGGTGTGCTGCCGGGATGACAAAGCGGTCTTCAAATTTAGCCAGCGCGGTCAGGTAATAAATGTTATCCGCCATCTCCGCTGTCAGCCTTGCTTCGCGCAGTGCCAGGTCCGCTTTTTCTTTCGATACATCACCCACTGTCACATGGCGCCTGTGGATTCTGATAGCCATCAATTTCAATAACCTCTTCTTCACCATGTCGGTATCACCACCGCTGAATAAATTGGCCATGTACTGCATCGGGAACCTGGCTTGTTCGATGGTGCCGAAGAGCTCCTCGGTACTGGTGTCATAGAGCCAGTCGTCATCCCAGAACTTAGTCTTTGCACCCAGTTTTGCAGCTTGCTCAGCGTTGTTGGTCTTGCTCAAAGATGCCATGACCGGCAGTAGTGGCGGCACATAAAATAACATGGGCAGGGTCCGGAACTCGGAGTGCAAAGGCAGCGCCATACCCCATTCCTTGACGAATTTGTAGATTGGCGAAGCCTGTGCAGAACGAATGGTTGAATCAGCAATCCCGTTTTGCTTGGCGGCTTCGATCACTTCCGGATCGAACGGATCCAGCATGATATCCATGTGCCGTTCCACCAGTTCATCATCAGGAGCGGCGGCAACCTCCTCGATCTTGTCAGCATCATAAAGTATGACACCGAGATAACGAATTCTGCCCACGCAAGAATGCATGCAGGCCGGGGCCAGCCCGGCTTCGATCCGCGGAAAACACAGAATGCATTTTTCAGACTTGCCGGTGTGCCAATTGTAATAGGTCTTTTTGTACGGGCAGGCCGTTACACACATCCGCCAGCCACGGCAAACTTCCTGGTTGACCAACACAATGCCGTCCTCACCCCTCTTGTAAAGGGCGCCGGACGGGCATGAAGCTACACAGGCTGGGTTCAGGCAATGATTACAGATGCGCGGAAGATAGAAAAAGGCCATCTTCTCCAACTGGAACATCGCTTCTTGTTCGGCCGGGCTCAGGTTCTTCAGATTGGGATCCTTGCGGGCATAATCTGGCGATCCACTCAGGTCATCGTCCCAGTTAGGGCCCATTTTGATGTCAATGTGCTTGCCGGTTATCAGCGAAACCGGCCGTGCTGTCGGTTGGTCATCGCCGGCTTTGGATTCAATCAGGTCCAGGTATTTGTAAGTAAAAGGTTCATAGTAGTCATCGATTACCGGCAGGCTGGGATTGTGGAATATATTGCCCAGTTTGTTTTTTCCAGTGCCCTTGAGTTTAATTGGAATACTCGCAACGTCCTGAGAACCGGCGCCGTTGGCTTGTTTCTCCCAGCCGCCCTTATAGATGTCCTGATCTTCCCATTTGCCCGGATAGCCGGTACCTGGCTTGGTTTCTACATTATTCCACCATTGGTACTCAGCCCCTTTACGGTCTGTCCAGATATTTTTGCAGGCAACCGAACAGGTGTGGCAACCGATACATTTGTCTAAATGAAACACCATTGATA
>CAYZLS010000035.1:0-477 GCA_964479355.1 uncultured Wenzhouxiangellaceae bacterium
CTTACCTCGGCTCATTTAGCGGCGTGCTGGCGGCTGCTGCAGTTGCTATTTTTCAATACCAGGATGGACTTTACCTGCTACTGGTGCTGCTTGTATTTGCTGTTGGGCAAATGATTGAAGGCATGTATTTGACTCCGAAGCTGGTGGGTGACCGGATAGGTTTACACCCAGTGGCAGTTATTTTTGCAGTATTGGCAGGTGGCCAGTTATTTGGTTTTCTGGGCGTGCTGCTGGCCTTGCCAGCCGCTGCAGCCCTGAATGTGCTGGTCTGGCATATGCATCACAAATACCGTGCGAGTGAGTTGTATAATTCACCCACAAGCGGGGGCAGTTAGTTTCTCATGTTGTTTTCCCCGCAAATCCCCTTGCCGCTTAACCCGTGCCGTGATGGCCGTTTTGATGGTTTTGTTGCAGGTCCAAACGAAGCGGCTGTCAAAACCCTAAAAAACGTTACCGGGCAATCGGGTTCACATGTGT
>CAYZLS010000035.1:487-11000 GCA_964479355.1 uncultured Wenzhouxiangellaceae bacterium
TGTGTTCCTGGCGGGCGGTGAGGGAAGTGGTAAGACCCATTTGCTAACTGCGTTGTGTTGTCAGACCCGCGAGCAGGGGGGGCGTGCATTTTATCTTGCATTAAAGCGGTTACCGAAAAATGCCGTTGCATCCTTGCAGGAACTCGAAAAACTGAATCTTGTGTGTGTGGATGATTTACACCTCATTGCGGGTGATCCGGCGTGGGAAGAAGCGTTGTTTCATTGCTTTAACCGTATCCGGGAGGCCAATGGAAGCCTGGTTGTCAGTTGCCGTATTCAATTGTCTGCCCTGCGCCTTGGTTTGCCAGACCTGGCATCACGACTCGCTTGGGGCTTGCATACACTGTTACTGCCGCTTGCAGAGCATGACAAATTGAGGGTCATGGGCCAACACAGTGAAGCTTTGGGTATCAAGCTACCTGACGACGTACAGCATTACCTGTTGCGTCGTCAGGAGCGCAGCATGGCCGCACTGTTGCATACCGTGGATAAACTACACCACTTGGCCTTGACCAATAAGCGTCGAATTACAGTGCCACTAGCCCGTGAAACACTGAAGGCATTGATCCAGAAATAACCCGGAGCTTGTCATTTGTTGTAGAGTTGACACTGCACCAGGCAAAATAAAAGAAGCAATTATATGCTGACAAAATCTCAGATAACTTGTAATTGGTTACCACGCTACACAGGGATGCCGCTGAAAGAATTCGGCAGGTATATTCTGTTGACTAATTTTGGCAATTACGTACACCGTTTCACCAAGCTGTTTGATTGAAAAATTTATGGTGCTGATCGTGCGATGCAAGCTGCGACTAACGCCGATGGCCTGACCATTATTAATTTTGGGATCGGTTCGAGTAATGCGGCCACTATCATGGATTTGTTGACTGCGATATCGGCTGGCACATAGGCAAGTAACGGATTGGTGTTTGCTTTGACGGCGATAGAATCTTGTACTGAATCCTGATCACAGGATGTCAGGAATAAGATGATGCCGGCAATTGCGATGAGTGTTCGTGAAAGTTTCATGTAATTATTTTCTGAATACTCATTGTGTAGGTGTTATACCACAGTACAACACTATGCACAATCGAATTCTAACAGATTCGCGCCCGCGCGAATCGGATATGACGGCCTTGTTGAATCGTTGCCCAGGTTTAAAGGACTGCTGCTAGGCAACAAAGATCGCGACCAGCGGAACTGGTCGCGACAACAGGGGGGTACTGATTACTAAGCTGAAGTGTTCGGGTTATAGCGCCTTGAATACCGCATCCAGGCTGTCTTTGGCATCCCCAAACAACATGCGTGTGTTGTCCTTGAAAAACAGCGGATTCTGAACCCCCGCATAACCGGTTGCCATGCTGCGCTTGAGTACAATGGAAATTGTACCTTCCCAGCACTCGAGTACTGGCATGCCGCCAATCGGACCCTCAGGATCGGTCAGTGCCGAAGGATTGACGATGTCATTGGCACCGATCACGACCGAAATATCAATTTTTGGGAAGTCCCCGTTGATTTCATCCATTTCAAAGACGATATCGTAAGGTACCTTGGCCTCGGCTAGTAACACGTTCATGTGGCCTGGCATGCGCCCGGCAACCGGGTGGATGCCAAAGCGGACATTGACTCCCCTAGCGCGCAGCGCTTGCGTGATTTCATGCACGACATGCTGGGCCTGGGCGACCGCCATACCATAACCAGGAATTATCATGACTTCCTTGGCATCAGTAAGCAGTGCCGCCGTTTCTGCTGTATCAATCGGAACGATCTCGCCTTCCTGATCACCCGCTGCAGCCGCTACTCCCCCACCGGTGCCAAAGCCGCCGGCGATCACGGCAAGAAATCTGCGGTTCATTGCCCGGCACATGATGTAGCTAAGAATGGCGCCACTGGAGCCAACCAGTGCACCGGTAACGATCAGCAGATCATTACCCAGCATGAAGCCGGTTGCGGCCGCTGCCCATCCTGAATAACTATTGAGCATGGATACCACCACTGGCATATCCGCGCCGCCGATTGCCATCACCATGTGAATGCCAAACAAGAGCGCGATCACGGTCATGATGATGAGAGGCGACATGCCTCCGCCGGTTGCTGATTGCAGCACGAACTCGTATCCAAACCAGATCGCGCCCAGCAGCAAACCAAGGTTTAACCAATGCCGTGCTGGTAGCGTCAGTGGCTTGCCACCAATGCGTCCGGATAGTTTTCCAAATGCGATAACCGACCCTGAAAATGTCATTGCACCAATCAGGATGCCGATATAGGTCTCGATATCATGAATGGTCAGTTCCACACCTGCTAGATGTTGGTCAGGATCCATAAAATTAGCATAGCCGACGGCTACAGCTGCGATGCCGACCAGGCTGTGCAACATGGCGACAAGTTCCGGCATCTGGGTCATTTGTACGCGCCGTGCCGCCAGCAGTCCGATACTACCGCCGACCACCAGGGCCGCAAACAATATAGTGTAATGCTGGGTAACAACGCCCAACACCGTCGCAATCAGGGCGACCATCATGCCGATGATGCCGTACCAGTTGCCCCGTCTGGCCGTCTCCTGGTCGGAAAGTCCGCCCAGAGCCAGGATGAAAAGGATGGTCGCAATGATATACGACACAGTTATGATTCCAGCGTTAATCATGACAGCCTTACCTCTTGAACATTTCAAGCATGCGTCGTGTGACGGCAAACCCACCCACGATGTTGATACTCGCGATCAGGACGGTGCCTGTCGCGATCCACATGATCAACTCACTGTCTGAGCTGATTTGTATCAAAGCACCGATAATAATAATGCTTGAGATTGCATTGGTAACGCTCATGAGTGGTGTGTGCAATGCAGCTTTAACGTTCCAGATCACCATGTAGCCAATAAAGCAGGACAGCACAAAAACCGTAAAGTGCGCCATGAACGAAGCAGGTGCGACAGCGCCTAGGCTCAGCAGCGCAAGACCGGCAATCAGCATGCTAATAAGCGGGCCTGTAGTCGAACGACTGGTTTCCTCAACCACCGGTGCAGGCATCGGTTTCGCCTTGGGTGGTGCTGCAGAAAGTTCCGGCACCGGTGGCGGCCAGGTGGTTTGTCCACCTGTGCAAACTGTGGCACCGCGAATGACCTCATCCTCCATATTGACCATGATCTGGCCATCTTTCTCTGGAGTCAGCTCAGTCAACAGGTGACGCAGGTTGGTTGCATACAACTGGCTGGATTGTGCTGCCAGTCTGCTGGGTAAATTCGTGTAACCAATGAGGGTCACACCGTGGCGGCTGACTACCTGTTTGGGTTCGGTCAACTCACAATTGCCACCTTGCTCTGCAGCCAGGTCGACAACGACACTACCGGCCTGCATCGACTCGACCATCTCGGCTGTTATCAGCCTGGGTGCGGGCTTGCCTGGGATCAGGGCAGTGGTGATGATGATATCCACCTCCCGTGCCTGTTCCGCAAACAGCGCCATTTCAGCTTTGATGAACTCAGCACTCATGACCTTGGCGTATCCGCCTTCTCCGGAGCCATCTTCAGCTTCAAAATCAAGCAACAGGAATTCTGCATCCATGCTCTCGATCTGTTCCTGAACCTCTGGTCGGGTATCGAAGGAACGAACAATCGCACCCATACTCTTGGCGGTGCCAATGGCTGCCAATCCGGCAACGCCGGCGCCAATGACCAGTACTTTTGCAGGCGGAACCTTGCCGGCAGCGGTGATCTGGCCAGTGAAAAAGCGTCCGAAATGTTGGGCGGCTTCCACCACGGCTCGGTAACCGGCAATGTTTGCCATAGAGCTCAGCGCATCCATCTTCTGGGCCCGCGAGATGCGTGGAATACTGTCCATGGCCATCGCCGTCACGCCGCGTTCGCTCAATTGCTGGAGCAGTTCGGTATTTTGCACCGGCCACAGGAAACTGATCAAAGTCTGGCCTGATTTCAGGCGCGCGATCTCCTCATTATCCGGGCCACGCACTTTCAGGATGATTTCTGAATCGTTCCAGATTTCATCTGCTGTAGCGATGGAACAACCAGCCTCTTTGTAGCTTGCGTCAGAAAAATTTGCAGCGACACCGGCATTGGCTTCAACCGCTATCGAAAAACCCATTTTAATTAGCTGGGTAGCCACATCCGGGGTGGTTGCGACACGCTTTTCACCTGCAAATAACTCCCTCGGTACACCGATTCTCATAAAAAATCTCCGCTTGATTCACCAGAATTATGCTCTGGGTCAATTATACGCCTTTCAAATTTTTGCGCAGCGTTTTGAGTCGTTCCGGGGTGCCGATGTCGTGCCAGATACCCTCGTAAATTTCACCTGTCACTTGCTGTAAAGCCATCGCCGTTTTTAACATGGGTACGATTGAATATCGTCCGCCAGATTGGGCAGCAAAGAAACGCGGGTGATAGACGCTGATACCACTAAAAGTAAACCTTGGATGTCCGTCTGCAAGAATGTAGCCAGCTTGCATTGCAAAATCTCCCTCAGGGTGGTGTGCAGGGTTAGGGACCAATACCAGGTGTGCATAATCGCATTTGATCGCTCTTAGCCTTGTCAGAGGGTAGTGGCTGAACACATCACCGTTGATGACGGCAAAAGGGGAGGTTCCCAGTAGCGGTAGAGCCTGCTCAATGCCACCCCCGGTTTCCAGTGCTCCCGGTGGCTCCGCTGAATAGTGGATATTCAATCCCCAGCTTGATCCACTGCCGAGTGTGTCACGTATTTTGTCACCCAGGTGGGCCAGGTTGATCACAACTTCACGAAACCCTGCCTGCGCTAAGCGCTCAAGATGATGTTCGATCAATGGGCGGCCACCTACCTCCAATAGCGGTTTGGGCAGCGTGTCGGTCAGTGGGCGCAGTCGCTCACCCCGACCGGCAGCCAGTATCATGGTGCGCATTGAGGCTGCTCCAGGATGCCCAACATCTCCGAAAATTCCGGGTAGCGGTGCAGGGTTTCGACAAGGTAGGTATAAAAGCTCGGAATCTTTTCGATGTAACCCTGTTTGCCATCGCGATAATGAAGCCGGGCAAAAATACCAATAATTTTTATATTGCGCTGCACAGCCATCAGGTCGCAATAACGTAACCATTGCTGCGATTCAATCTCAAGCTTGAGTAGTTGCCGGAATGCTTCTGCCCAACACTCAATTTGTGGCCGAGGCCAGTGAATATAACGATCCCAGATAATCGATATGAAGTCATAACTCAACGGGCCTCTGACCGCATCCTGAAAATCAATGATGCCGATGCTATTGCTGCTGGTTTGAAGCAGATTACAGGAATGAAAATCACGGTGGACAAAACACTGGGGTTGGTCCAGTGCTGAGTGAATGATGTGTCTGCAAAACTTATTCCAGTTTGCATCAAACTGCGTGCGCGACATTGTTTGGCGGTGGCAGCGCAGGTACCAGTCGGGGAAAAGATCCATTTCCACGCGTAGCATTTTTTCATCAAACTCAGCCAGCTGCCCGCTATCCACCTGCTGAGCCATGTTTTTCAATAGCTCAAACAACCCGGGAAAGTAGGTATTTGCATTGTCTTTGTCCAGCAGTTCGCGGAACAGCTTGTCGCCGAGGTCCTCCAGCAACAGGTAACCATTGTGGCAGTCCGTATACAGTATTTCAGGCGCATGCAAGTGAGCTGATCTCAAGCGCCTGTCTACATCAATAAATGCTCTGACATCTTCTTGCGGTGGCGGCGCATCCATCAGGATGCAGGACTTTCCATCGACTTGCAGTCTGAAATAGCGCCGGAAGCTGGCATCGCCAGTAATGGCTTGGAAATCTGACTGTATTTCAACATCCAGTTGTTGCAACCAGCTACGTGCCTGCTCTAGGCGCTGATCCTTTTCTGCTGTCGATAAGGCCCTAGGCAATTCCATGGGTGGATTTTGCCGTAAACCGGTGTGTGTTGCAGGGTTTTTTAATAGGGGACTGATATGGTACTATATTAACGGCCGAACACGATTTGACCTTGGAGCAACACAGCAGAATGTTACGCATCAGCAAAATGACGGATTACGCCATTATGGTGATGGTGGGCTTGCACGCTTCACGTAGAGAAGTGCTCAGCGCCCAGGTGTTGGCTGAGCGTGCTGGGCTGGAGTTACCGACGGTGAGCAAGGTGCTGAAACTGTTGGTAAAAACTGACCTGGTTGATTCATACCGTGGTGTTAACGGGGGTTATAGCCTTGACCGCAATGCACAGGATATTAGCGTGGCAGAAATCATCGCCGCCATTGAAGGGCCTATCGCAATGACTGAATGCAGTGTGGAAGAAGGCCTTTGTTCACAGGAAGCCAATTGCGGATTGCGAAGCAACTGGCAACGCATCAGCGTGGCGGTTGCAAATGCAATGGAGGGGGTTTCTTTGGCGGAAATGGCACAATCGGCTAAGCCTATATCCTCACCATTACACATCATCGCCTTGAATGCATAAGGTCCGGCAAGCAGATTGACATGAGCGAAAGACATGAGTAATGAGGCAGGCAGCCTTGACACCCTGGTCGAGCAGAAATATCAACATGGTTTCGTTACGGATATCGAATCCGAAACGATCCAGCAAGGTTTATCGGAAGACGTCATTCGTGGCATCTCAGCGCGTAAAAATGAGCCAGAGTGGTTGCTTCAATGGCGTCTTGATGCGTATCAGCACTGGTTAGAAATGCGACAACCCGACTGGGCGCATCTGAACATCGAGGCCATTGATTTTCAGGCAATTTCCTATTTTTCCAAACCCAAATCAGACAAGGACCGACCGCAGAGCCTTGACGATGTTGATCCCAAGTTATTGGAAACCTATGAAAAACTGGGTGTGCCGTTGCACGAACGCGCACGCCTGGCAGGGGTGGCTGTTGATGCGGTATTTGATTCGGTTTCTGTGGGTACCACGTTCAAAAAAGAGTTGGCTAAAGCCGGTGTGATTTTCTGTCCATTCTCAGAAGCCGTGCAGAAACACCCAGAGCTGGTGAAACAATATCTCGGCACCGTGGTACCCCAGCGGGACAACTTTTTTGCGGCCTTGAATTCTGTGGTCTTTACGGACGGCAGTTTTGTGTTCGTGCCAAAAGGGGTGCGCTGCCCAATGGAATTATCTACCTATTTTCGCATCAACGCTGCAGAAACTGGCCAGTTTGAACGCACCCTGGTCATCGCCGAAGATGATGCTTACGTCAGCTACCTGGAGGGTTGTACCGCGCCGATGCGGGATGAAAATCAGTTACATGCAGCCGTGGTGGAATTGGTTACGCTGGAAGATGCAAGTATTAAGTACTCCACTGTACAGAACTGGTATCCCGGTGATGAAAATGGTGTGGGTGGAATTTACAACTTTGTCACCAAGCGGGGTGATTGTCGTGGTGCGCGCTCACACATTTCCTGGACGCAGGTGGAAACCGGCGCTGCAATTACCTGGAAGTACCCTAGCTGTGTCTTGCGTGGAGATGATTCGCGGGGTGAATTTTACTCGGTCGCTTTGACTAATAATTATCAGCAGGCGGATACCGGCACCAAAATGATCCATTTGGGACGCAATACCCGCAGCAAGATTATCTCCAAGGGTATATCGGCCGGCCACGCGCAAAATGCCTACCGAGGGCTGGTCAGGATGACGCCGCGTGCAGAGAACGCACGTAACTACACCCAGTGCGATTCCATGCTGATCGGCAAAAAATGTGGTGCACATACCTTTCCTTACATCGAAGTGCGAAATCCCACGGCCAGGGTTGAGCATGAGGCGACTACTTCCAGAATTGGTGAAGACCAGCTGTTTTACTGCTTGCAACGCGGAATCACTGAAGAGGATGCCGTTTCGATGATTGTCGATGGCTTTTGCAAGCAGGTATTTAAACAATTACCAATGGAATTTGCGGTCGAGGCCAAGGCTTTATTAGAAGTCAGTCTCGAAGGTGCTGTTGGTTAACCAAATAAAAAGAGGGTAACTACAACATGTTAAAGATCACAAATCTGCACGCCAGCGTAGCGGGTAAAGAAATTCTAAAAGGCCTGAGCCTGGAAGTGAACGGTGGTGAAATACATGCCATCATGGGACCCAATGGCGCTGGAAAAAGCACCTTGGGAAATGTGCTGGCCGGCCGCGAAGGCTATGAAGTCACCCAGGGCGAGGTCATATTCAATGGCAAAACCCTGCTGGAACTCGAACCTGAAGAGCGTGCTTGTGAAGGTGTGTTCCTGGCCTTTCAGTATCCGGTAGAAATTCCCGGAGTGAATAACACCTATTTTCTGCGCGCCGCATTGAATGCACAGCGAAAATACCGCGGTGAGTCCGAACTCGATTCAGTCGGTTTCCTGCGCCTGGTGCGTGACAAGCTGAAAATTCTGAATATCGGTGATGAATTGTTACACCGGGCGGTTAATGAAGGTTTTTCCGGTGGCGAGAAAAAACGTAACGAGATTTTCCAGATGGTTGTGCTTGAACCCGTGCTGGCGATTCTGGATGAAACCGATTCCGGGCTGGATATTGATGCCTTGAAGGTCGTCGCCGAAGGGGTTAATCGGCTACGCTCACCAGAGCGCGCTATGATTGTTATTACCCATTACCAGCGTTTACTGGATTACATCGTGCCGGATAAGGTGCACGTACTGGCGGATGGCAAACTGGCTGCCACCGGTGGTGCTGACTTTGCACTGAAACTTGAAGAGCAAGGCTATGCATGGCTAGAAGGTGGTGGTATCGAGACCCTGCAATCTACAGACTCTCCCCAGGCGCAAACGCCATGACGCAATGGTCGGCACAACTGGCCGCTGATTTGCTGTTGGCAAGCGGCGCTCAACCGGCTTGGCTAAAAGCCTTGCGGCAGGCCGGTGCGGAACAGTTTCGTGCTCACGGCTTGCCGACCCGCAAGGATGAAGCATGGAAATACACCGGGCTTGGAGCACTTGAGCAAAACGCTTCACAGTTGGCACAGGGGCCTGCATCTGGAGATATTTGTTTTGCAACACCTATCGTGGATGGCGGGCAGCAGATCAATATGCTGGACGGTTGCATGCTGGGTCTGAGCTGCGAACTACCCGCAGGTGTCAGCGTGCTTACAATTGATGAGGCCGTGCACAGCGAACTCAATGGTTTGCAGTGCCTGCTGGAGTCTTTACCACCCTCAAAGCCAAAAACTCTTTCGGCCGATGGGTTTAGCGCCTTGAATACTGCCACGCTGAAAAATGGACTGGTTATTCATGTTGCTGTAGGGGTGGATGCCGGCTGCTGGCTAATCAACTGGTCCACCACGCTTGACGGTACTGCCCGAATGTTGAATTCCCGTATTTGTCTGCTTTTAGAAGCGGGTGCCAGACTTGAACTGCTCGAGCAGTTTGAAAGCCCTCACAACAGTACAAATACTAGCAATATTGTTGTTCAGGCCGAGCTGGATAAAGGTGCCACCCTGCAACATGTGCGCCTGGTGCAGGAGTCTGCTGAAGCCGGCCTGATAACGCGCACAGAAGTAATGCAACAAACTGATAGTAGTTATGCCTATTACGGATTTGACCTGGGCGGTGCTCTGGTGCGGAATGATTTGCGCTGTGCATTGCTGGGCAGTGCGGCCCGGGCGAGTCTGAATGGGGCCTACCTCCTCGATGGCAATCGTCACGTAGATAACCATGCCAGGGTGGATCACATGGCCGTTGACGGTTTTAGCGAGCAGTACTTTCGCGGTGTCGCTGGTGGCAATGCGCGGGCTGTCTTCAATACCACTGTGTATGTTCATGCTGGTGCCGATGGTACCGAAGCCAAACAGTCCAATGCCAATATACTATTGTCAAAACGGGTCGAAATCGATACCAAACCGGAGCTTGAGATTTATGCCGATGAAGTGATCGCCAGCCACGGCGCTACCGTGGGTCAGCTGGATGAGCAGGCCGTTTTTTACATGCGTAGCCGGGGGCTGAGTGAAGCCCAGGCGAGACAATTATTAACCGCCGCTTTTTGCCGCTCAATCAGTGATAGGCTGGCTGCCGGAAACATGGCTGACGGCAAACTGGCTGAAGCACTTGCGCAACGCATGATGGATGTCATGCCGCAGGTGAGTTGAAAATGAACATGCCTCTCAAAAACAGTGTTGATGTCGCACTTGATGTAGAAAAAATCCGCGCAGACTTCCCCATTTTGCAACGCACCATACATGGCAAGCCATTAGTTTACTTTGATACCGCAGCCTCGGCCCAGCGTCCGCTGGCGGTGATCAATGTGGTGGACAGTTTTTATCGAAACCACAATGCCAACATCCACCGTGGTGTACATATGTTGAGTCAGGAAGCGACCGAAGACTATGAACAAGCCCGGATCAAAGTCGCTGACTTCATCCATGCACCTTCAGAGCAGGAATGTGTGTTCACCAGGGGTACGACCGAAGCCATCAATCTGGTAGCCCACAGTTTTGTGCGGCCACGTCTGCAAGCGGGTGATGAAATCCTGATCAGCTGGATGGAACACCATTCCAATATTGTTCCCTGGCAATTGTTATGCGAGGAAACCGGTGCTGTATTGAAAGTTATACCGATGAACCAG
>CAYZLS010000036.1:0-10861 GCA_964479355.1 uncultured Wenzhouxiangellaceae bacterium
AAATTGATCAATACACTTGAGTCGCTGTGTTGCTGGCTCGAAAAAACGCTAACCTGTTTTTTTCGTAAATTGCATTTGCAGAAAAAATGGAGTTTTCTTTCTGGCACTAAATAGCTTGTGGGTTGGAACTGGTGTGGTGCAACCGGTTGATTTGCAGTATTGAGCAAGGTAATTTCCAGTACCGGAAATAGCTGGGGTTGTTGAGCCAAATTTACCAAGGTAAGGCTTAATATGAGGATACCGCTGCGCATTGGGTGTGCGTGCATGTCCTGACTGACAAGCTGGAAACGTTCAGGGGTATTTAACAGGTTTTTTGCTTGCAATTGCGACCAGCCAGTCTTGCTTGCCAGCGTGCTGATCATTGGATATTGAAACAATGGTTCACGAAGCGTCCAGGCTACGTTGGCAATCGTCAGTAAAATCAATCCAGTTGCGGCTAGGAGCCAGTAATGCTGTTGTGGCCTGTGCTCAGGCTCAGTAATTACTCTGTCTGTCGCTGCACTGGCGTCAGTCAGGAGTGTAGCTTGCGTCCAGCTCGATACCGGTGGATCGGCATTTTCTTCCCGCGTCGACCCCGATGCATTTCCAGTGGGCCATTGCTCAAACAGAAAATTCAGCGCATCGAATGGATGATTGCATTGTCCACACCGGACCGCACCGTGAGCTCAGGAAATGAGTGCAGCATTCAAGGCATAAGTCGTCATGCATTGGGGGCAACGTGTAAATAAACATGCAGTTTTTTTAGAGGTTTTTTATCCTTGCTCTAATTGCTCTTTGGCTTTTAGTTTCAGTTCGCGGTAGCGCTTGAGGTCTGCCTAGAAATGGGCTCGCACCACAGCCTTGCGCTGTTCAATGTTGGCCAGCCTGTTTTTGTCGCGCTTAAGGTGGCGATAAAGCCTTGCTACTTCTTTTTGCTGTTCTGGTCTGATGGGCTGACCTGCCCGCTGTTGATCGGCAGCGTTTCGGATAAACTCTCTGATGGTCGAGTTGGTCGCGTCAAACGATAGGTTGATGAGTTTGGTGTCGTAACCGAGCTGTGTGATTTCCAGCCCAAGCGCCGTGGCAATTTCTTCTTCTGACTGGTATTGAACAAGCAATAAACGGTCAGCCTGGTGTTGGCGTTCCTGATCCGCTCTTGACGGGCTTATTACCGTGGTTTCCTGTTATGTTGTTAACGCCTGGATATCAGCTGTATTTGTCACTTTCTCAATGACAATGCCATCTTCATTGAGCGTGTCATATGGCTGACCAGCGTATTCGGGGGGGGGTACGACCGCACCGTAGTGAACCTTGCCATCCCGGTCTTTCCAGCGGTAGGTATTGGCACTTAGCAAAACCGCTGGCAGTAGCACGCAGGTAATGGCCCGGTTCTTGCCAAGTGTTGCGACGCTACGGACGAGCGCTTCCCAGCTCGCCCGAAGGGAGGTACCCAGATGTCCCAGTACTGCGTTGCAGCCCTTGAGAAGGGCCAAGCCATTCTCTGCTGTCTGCGTCTTGTCCTGAAACATCTGGGAACCTCTGAACCCGTAGTTATCACATGGAAGGAGCACTAGACTCCATAGCGGCTACGATAACGTTGAATTGCCGCGATGTCGATACCTACAACAGACTGACTTTCAAGGAATTCAATCAAATCATCCAGTCCGGCGATGGCAATCACCGGCAGTCCAAATTCGTCGGAAAGTTCTTGTGCAGCTGATTTTGCACCACTGCCGCGCTCCTGCCGATCCAGTGCGACGGCTACGCCGCAGGCAACAGCACCGGCTTCATGAATCCACCTTAGTGACTCCCGCACTGATGTGCCGGCTGAAATGACATCATCCGTGATTAAAACCCGGCCCTTGAGTGCAGCACCCACCAGGTTGCCGCCTTCGCCGTGATCTTTGGCTTCTTTGCGGTTGCATGCGAACGATGTATTTCGCCCGTGGCGGTTGTTCAGTGTGATGGCGATACCGGCGGCTAAAGGTATGCCTTTATAGGCTGGCCCGAACAGCATGTCGAAGCCAACACCTGAGGCGAGAATGGCCTGGGCGAAACAGGCACACAGCGACTCCAGGCTGTGACCATCGTGGAACCCACCAGAATTGAAAAAATACGGACTGACCCGTCCAGACTTAAGCCTGAACTCGCCAAACGAGAGGTTTGCCTGCGCCATGGCGAGTTCAAAAAACTGTCGTTTGTAGTCTTGCACACGGGCAGTATCGCGCGGTAATGGCAGTACTGCAAATGGGCTTTGTCTGGCCATTGCTGGGTAAGCCCGATATCATGGTGTTCTTATTGATCCGACCCGTAGGATCCACAATCGAGCTTGTTTGCTGGCTTTACTGCAAAATTTCCGGTTAAACTTGAGCTATGGAAAACTCCAAGCATATTGCCGGTCTCTACCAACCGGAAAATGTCAAAGATAGTTGTGGCTTTGGGCTTATTGCTCATCAGCGCGGTGAGGCCAGCCATGAACTGGTAAGTACGGCTTGCGCAGCGCTGACACGCATGACACACCGCGGTGCGGTCGCAGTCGATGGCAAAACCGGTGATGGTTGCGGTGTATTACTACAGTTTCCGACGACGTTTTTCCGTCAACTGGCCGAGAAGGAAGGACTGTGGCTGGGCCGGCAGTTTGCAGTGGGTATGGTGTTCCTCAATGCCGACCCGAAAATTGCGGCGCGGTCACGTAAGATACTGAAAAAACACATCAAGAACGAAACCTTGGATGTGGTAGGTTGGCGCACGGTTCCCACTGAGCCATCAGTCTGTGGGCCGACTGCACTAGAATCGATGCCGCGCATAGAGCAGGTTTTTGTCAATGTACCGACCGGCTGGACCCCCTTTGATGCCGAGCGACGGCTATTTGTCGCCCGTCGCATGGCCGCTGCTGAGAATATGAAACTTGCTGAGCCCGATTCCATATTTCATGTGGCTACACTTTCGAGGCTGAGCACGGTATACAAAGGCTTGGTCATGCCGGCTAACCTAACGAAGTTTTTCCCGGATCTTAAAGACCCACGACTGCAAAGCGCCATATGCCTGTTTCATCAGCGGTTTTCAACCAACACGCTGCCCAACTGGAAATACGCGCAGCCGTTCCGCCACCTCGCCCATAATGGCGAGATCAATACCATCGCGGGCAATCGCAGCTGGTCAGAGGCGCGCACCCCGAAGTTCCAGACACCTTTATTACCAGACCTGCAAAAAATACGCCCACTGGTTAACCAGCAGGGCTCGGATTCTTCCTCGCTGGACAAGATGCTGGAATTATTCCTGGCAGGTGGTATGGATGTATTTCGTGCCATGCGTATCCTGATTCCGCCCGCCTGGCAGGCAGAGCCGGAAATGTCATCGGAACTGCGAGCGTTTTACGAATTCAACTCAATACACGTTGAGCCCTGGGATGGGCCGGCGGGCATCGTTATGACCAATGGCCGTGTTGCCACCTGCAACCTCGACCGCAACGGCTTGCGGCCCGCACGCTACGTGATCACGCGCAATGGATGGGTGACTTTGGCTTCCGAAATCGGTGTATGGGATTACGCTGAGAGTGATGTGGTTGAGAAAGGTCGGGTGGGGCCCGGTGAGATGCTCGTCGTTGATACGCAAACCGGTAAATTGTGGCGTTCGCGCGAGATCGATGAAGTGCTGAAGTCCCGCCAACCGTATGGCGACTGGCTGGCTGAAAACATTATCCGGGTTCGCAATAAAGACGAGCAGGAAGAAGATGCGGCGCAGGTATATATGAAGGAGTCCAGCCAGGACCTGCCGATATTTCAAAAACTGTTTGGGATTAGCAACGAGGAACGCGAACAGGTTATTCGGGTGTTGGCTGCAGATTCTGAGGAAGCTACCGGCTCAATGGGTGATGACACGCCATTGGCAGTGATGTCTCGGCAACCGCGGCCCGTCTATGACTACTTCCGTCAGCAATTTGCGCAAGTAACAAATCCTGCCATCGACTCCTTACGCGAACGCTCATCCATGTCGTTGGAAACCCAGATCGGCCGGGAGCACAACATTTTTCAGGAGACCAGCACACAGGCTTACCGGGTGGTATTGCCCTGGCCGGTGCTGAATATCGTCAAGTACCGGAAACTGCTGGAGCTGGATCAGCGCTGGTATCGTAACCAGACTTTTAGCCTCAATTATGACCAGAATAACGACCTGCGATCCGCTCTTGAAAAGCTCAGCCAACAGGTATCTGCAGCCGTGGCCGATGGTACAGTCATTATTGTATTGACTGATCGTGATGTGGATCCTGGCAAGTTGCCTATGCACGCAGCACTTGCTACCGGCGCTGTACACCAGCGCTTGATCAGGGATGGCTTGCGATGTGACTGCAACATTATTGTTGAGACTGGCACTGCGCGTGATGCACACCACTTCGCAGTGTTGCTCGGTCTCGGTGCGACCGCGGTCTATCCTTACCTCGCTTTCCAGGTGATTAACGATCTGCACGCCCGGGGAGCATTCAAGGGTAAGTTGTTGCAACACCGCAAGTTTTATCGCCGCGGAGTGCGCAAGGGCTTGCTCAAGATACTGTCCAAGATGGGTATTTCCTGCGTCCCCAGCTACCGTGGTGCGCAGTTGTTCGAGGCGGTTGGTCTGGCCAGTGAAATTACCGACCTGTGTTGTCCGGGTGCGGCGAGCAGCATCGAAGGGGCTGGCTTCAGGGAAATAGAGGCCGATCAGCGATTGCTGGCCGGGGCCGCCTGGAATTTTGGCCAGCCGATCACACAGGGGGGCTTGTTGAAATTTACTTGGGGTGGTGAATACCATGCCTATAATCCGGATGTCGTCACCTCATTACAGGTAGCGCTGCTAAGTGGTAGCCAGCAGGACTACAAGGTGTTCGCCCGGCAGGTTAACCAGCGCCCGCCTGCGGCTCTGCGTGATTTGCTGAAACTGCGGATGGCAAAAGCGCCGGTGTCGTTGGACAAAGTTGAACCGGCAGAGCAGCTTTACCCACGTTTTGATACCGCCGCCATGTCGATCGGTGCGTTGGCGCCGGAAGCTCACGAAGCCCTGGCGGTGGCCATGAATACACTGGGTGGATATTCAAATTCCGGTGAAGGTGGCGAAGATCCAGCACGTTTCAACAGCTTAAAAAATTCGCGTATCAAACAGGTGGCCTCGGGCCGTTTTGGCGTCACGGCGCACTACCTGGTCAATGCGGATGTTCTGCAAATAAAGATTGCCCAGGGTGCCAAGCCGGGTGAAGGCGGGCACTTGCCAGGGCACAAGGTATCCGCCCACATCGCCAGTTTGCGCTATTCCGTGCCGGGTGTGGCTCTGATCTCGCCACCGCCCCACCACGATATCTACTCCATTGAAGATCTCGCGCAGCTGATTTTCGATCTCAAGCAAGTCAACCCCGAGGCCATGGTCTCGGTGAAGCTGGTGTCTGAGCGCGGGGTTGGCACGATCGCAACCGGTGTGGCCAAAGCCTATGCTGATTGCATCACTATCGCCGGCCACGATGGTGGCACCGGAGCCAGTCCGCTAGCTTCGATAAAGTATGCCGGCTCACCATGGGAAACCGGCCTGACTGAAAGCCACCACGCACTGGTCGAAAATGGCCTGCGGGAGCGCATCCGCCTGCAGGTAGACGGTGGTCTGAAAACGGGTCTGGACGTGATCAAAGGCGCTATCCTTGGGGCTGACAGTTTTGCGTTCGGTACCGGCCCGATGGTGGCTCTGGGCTGCAAGTACCTGCGCTTGTGCCATCTGAACAACTGTGCTACCGGAATCGCTACGCAGGATGAACGGCTGCGTCAAGAGCATTTTCATGGACTGCCTGAAAGGGTGATGAGTTATTTTCGCTTTATAGCAGGAGAGGTGCGTGAGCATCTCGCAAGCTTGGGTTTTGAAAAATTGGAAGACATTATCGGTCGCAGTGACCTGTTGGAGAAAGTGGAGCAATTAACGGATAAGCAACGCTGTATTGATCTGGATCCGATGCTCGCCAGTGCCGGCGTCGCCGGTGCGCGCGGTGCCGGTTATGGTGGTATTCGCAACTATCCGCACGACCGCGGAGAACTCAATATCAGCATTCTCGCCAGTCTCACAGAGGCGCTGACTGCACGTGAAAGCGCTAGTCGGGAATTTGAAATCAGTAATGTGGATCGCTCAGTTGGTGCGAGCCTGGCGGGTGAAATCGCCCGGCTTTATGGCCGTGACGGACTTAAAGGTGCGCACTACGACCTGAGTTTTGTGGGTACCGCGGGGCAGAGCTTTGGGGTGTGGGCAACCACGGGTATGCATCTCACGTTACACGGTGATGCCAACGACTACGTAGGCAAGGGTATGAGTGGGGGGCGGATTGCCATTGCGCCGCAGCCTGAGTCACCCGTGGTAGCCAAACGCAGCGCCATTATTGGCAACACGTGCCTGTATGGCGCTACCGGTGGTGAATTTTATGCGGTCGGCCGGGCGGGTGAGCGCTTTGCAGTTCGTAACTCAGGCGCCACTGCCGTTATCGAAGGTGTGGGCTACCATGGGTGTGAGTACATGACTGGCGGCACCGTGCTGATACTTGGCCGCACGGGTTCTAATTTTGCAGCCGGCATGACCGGTGGTCGCGCATATGTGCTCGATATGAATGAGAATTTTGAGCGTCGTTGCAACCTTGCACAGGTGCAGGTTGCCGACGCGGATACGACAGCAGGTAGTGATGACCGAAGCGTGCTGAAAAAGCTGATTGAATCACATGTACGCTACACCGGCAGTGAGTGGGGCCAACGCATTCTTGCGAATTTTGAGCACTTCATATTCCATTTCCGGGTGGTTGTGCCGAAACCAGAAAACTCGGCCAGGCCTCTCGCCACAGTGCCCCTGAAGGTGGTTGGGTCGAAGACGTGAACATTCGTAACAAGTTTGAATTCCTCGACCGTGATCGTGCAGAACCATGCAAGCACTCCGGTGAAGAACGCAGGCTTGAATTCCGCGAAATTTATGACCCTTTCCAGGAGGCGGCGGGCAAAGCCCAGTCTGAGCGCTGTATCGCCTGCGGGAATCCTTATTGTCAGTGGAAGTGTCCGGTCCACAACTACATTCCGGACTGGCTCAAACTGGCAGCCGAAGGCAGGATATTTGAGGCGGCCGAACTGGCGCACCAGACCAACAGCCTGCCTGAGATTTGTGGCCGCATCTGCCCTCAGGATCGATTGTGTGAAGGTGCTTGTACGCTCAATACCGAATATGGTGCGGTGACCATCGGTGCGATTGAGCGTCATGTTACCGATACCGCCTTTGCACAGGGCTGGCGGCCGGATCTTTCGGGGGTGGAACAGACTCCATATAAGGTGGCCATTATTGGGGCCGGCCCGGCTGGCCTAGCTTGCGCGGATGTGCTGGCGCGCAATGGTGTTAAGGCTATTGTGTATGACAAACATCCGGAAATCGGTGGTTTGTTGTCTTTTGGTATTCCCGAATTCAAGCTGGAACACAAGGTGATCAAGACCCGCCGCCGGATTCTTGAAAGTATGGGTATCCAGTTTGTGCTGGGTGCCAATATCGGCCAGGAAATATCGTTTAAAGAAGTACTCGAAAATCACGATGCTGTGTTCCTTGGATTGGGTACCTACACAGCGATGGAAGGCAATATGCCCGGTGAAAATGTCGCAGGTGTATATCGTGCGTTGGACTACCTGATTGGCAATACCAAGTCACTGCTGGAAATGCCCGCTGGCGAGCACACTTACACTAATCTTGCGAACCAGCGTGTGATCGTGCTCGGCGGTGGGGATACGGCCATAGATTGTGTCCGCACGGCGGTTCGCCAGCAAGCTAAAGATGTGCGTTGTTTGTATCGCCGAGATCGCGAAAACATGCCTGGATCACAGCATGAAGTTGATAATGCGATAGAGGAAGGCGTGCAATTTTTATTTAATGTCCAGGCTCTGGAAATTATCCATACGCAAGGAAAAGTCTCGGCAGTCAAAGTGGTCGAGACCTGGCTCGGACCGCAGGATGCATCCGGGCGCTGTCGTCCGGAGCCTGTTGAGGAGAGCGAACAAACGATCGAGGTCGATGCCGTAATTATTGCTTACGGTTTCCGTGCTTCACCGGCAAGCTGGTTTGACAGCTTCGATATTCAGACCAATCAATGGGGGTTGGTAGAAGCCGGCGAACAGAGTGAATTTTCCTTTCAGACCAGCAATCCAAAAGTATTTGCAGGCGGAGATATGGTGCGTGGCGCTGACCTGGTGGTTACGGCCATCGCAGATGCCAAGCAGGCAGCACAAGGGATTGTTAGCTATTTATCCCAGCCAATGAACCTGTGAACCAGAAAACCCCTATACTGCTCAGCTACGCGTTCCGGCCCTTCTTCCTGCTCAACGGTATGTTTGCGGTACTGATCATGCTGGCCTGGATATTGGCGTTGCATGGCACCGGGCTAGCGTTTATCACGCCGCTCTGGCATGGCCATGAAATGCTGATTGGGTTTGCGTTGGCTGCAGTGACCGGCTTCAGCCTGACGGCGGTAGCCAACTGGACGGGCCGCCCGACCCTCAAAGGGGCGCCACTGGGCTGGTTGGTGCTGAGTTGGTTGGTCGGCAGATTGGCCATGATGCTCTCCGGATGGATGCCACCTGTGCTAACCGCCTTTGTGGATATGCTCTTTCCGGTGTTGCTGTGCCTGTTGTTAAGCCGCGAAATCATCGTTGGGCGCAGCCGCCGCAATTACCCATTGCTCGTGATCGCAGTTGCGTTTATATTGCTAAACGGTCTTTACCATCTGGGTGTTAACCAATGGGTGAGCGGCGCTGATCGAATCGCTGTTTACCTGCTGATTCACACCATCCTAGTGCTGGTTACCATTATTAGTGGACGCATCGTGCCGAGCTTTACCGCTAACTGGCTGCGCGCGCAGGGTCACACTCGTATACCGGTCAATCACCTGGCGGTCGACCGGCTTGCCTTGTGGATGACGGTGCTGGTAGGCCTGATGGTAAGTTTTTTTCCATTACACAGCCTGACCGGCTGGCTGGCATTTATAGCTGCGCTGGTGCACGCTTACCGCTTGAGTCACTGGCACGCTTTTACAACCATCTCCAACCCGTTATTGTTTGTACTGCACGTAGCTTATGCCTGGTTGCCGGTTGGTTATACCTTGCTCGGTTGCGCGGTATTTGGCTGGTTGTTTACACCCACCTCGGCGCTGCACGCCTTAACCATGGGTGCGATCGGCAGCACTGTTTTAGCAGTCATGACCCGGGTTGCACTCGGCCACACCGGCCGGCCATTGCAGGCGGCTAGGGCCACTGTGATGGCTTACTGGATATTGATGCTGACTGTGCTGAGCCGGGTGCTGGGGTCTGTGTCTGGAGCAGACCCAATGCTGATGATGGATATTTCTGCAATCGGCTGGATGATGGCGTTTGCGATCTTCATCTGGGTTTACTGGCCCATACTGACCCGAGCCAAATGATATTCGAACCGCTGAATTTTATTTCCCGATTTCTCATGCTGAAAGCCTGTCTAAAACTTCTATTTCTCCACGACTCAGAGTCAACTCGACAGCAGCTAAACTGTCATTAAATTGCGCTACCGAATTTACCCCAATGATCGGACTGGTAATTGTCGGATTATCCAATAACCAGGCCAGAGCAAGCTGCGTCACACTAGCATCATGTACGGCAGCAATCTCGTCCATCTCATCCAGTAAACGCCAAATTTTCTCTGTGTAATATTTGGCTACGCTTTCTGCACGCGCAGACTCAGGTTTAAAATCACGTCCGTATTTCTCAGTTAGAAAGCCGCCTGCCAGCGGGCTGTAGGGAATTACGCCAATACCTCGCTCACGGCAAATTGCCGCCAATTCGTTCTCATATTCAGCTCGGCGCACATGGCTATACTGTGGCTGAATGGTTTCAAAGCGTACTAATTCATACTGCTCAGAAGTATCCAGCGCCTCAAGAAATTGTGCTCCAGTGTAATTTGAGCAACCAATTGCACGCACTTTTCCAGCTTGAATGAGGTCATCAAAAGTACGTAAAGTCTCTTCTATCTGGGTCTCTTCATCAGGCCAATGTGCCTGATAAAGATCGATGTAATCAATTTGTAAACGGCGCAAGGAATCTTCAACCATCTGCAGGATACGTTTACCCGACAGACTTTCTGTAGGCGGATTTCCCATTTCGCCGCGCAATTTTGTTGCAATGACAAGCTTTTCACGCAGAAGATCTGCTCGCTTCCACCAACGCACCCGCCTAGGCAGCCGATAAGATCAGCAAACCCAGCATAGCCCAACTTACTTTTTGAGTTAATTTACCCATAACCGTTCTCCCCGCACGTATCGCTAGTGCTGCCACGGTAATGATGGTGGGTCAACTTACAATGATTTTAAAAAAAAACTGCCAACCCCATCAAAGCAGGAATTTTTGCGGGCGATCTCTTTCCAGAACAAGTGGTTATTCAAGCAACTCCGTCAGCATTGCGGTAGTTGCCTGCTTCTGTTATTTTTTGTGGGCGCATAAGATTTGCCTTTCAGGCCTTCCTGAATATGCAATCGCATTGATTTTTGTACCCTATCTGGCCGCGAAAAGGATAAATCGGTTTGACCAATAAGAACGACCGGGCCCTGGGCATGGGCAGCTCAATAACACGTCGCGATTTCATCAATGGGGTTGTTGCCGCAACCACTATCAGCAATCTGCCCTCTAGTGTTTTTGCAGGTGGATTGCCAGGCGATTATCCGCCGCTGCGAACCGGGATGCGTGGTAATCACCCGGACTCATACGAGGCCGCCCATGCGCTTGTTTGGCAAGGTAAGACCGATTGGGGTAAGCCGCACAGTGCCGATTCGAATATTTATGACCTCATCATCGTTGGTGCCGGGCCCGCGGGGCTCGCGGCTGCGATCGCCGCG
>CAYZLS010000037.1:0-10652 GCA_964479355.1 uncultured Wenzhouxiangellaceae bacterium
CGTTGCCCATTTTATAAGCAATAACCTGACATTAAACCGAGCAATTTACTCACGTTACTTGAGAACAAGTCCATTGCGCTTTGCGAGCCCACAAACAAATACTGGTGGTGCAAGCAGTATTTGTTTGTGGGCTTACAGCGACCAATGGGCAGGATGTTCCGGTGTCGCATGGCACACGGATGATGAGATGAACACCTCTTGTTTTAAGCGGCATCGCGTTGCGCCATTATTGAGTTTCAAATCTTCAATAAGCAACAAGAGGTGTTCAAATGAAAGTTACACTAATCGGGATCGACTTGGCAAAAAGTATTTTTCAGGTATGCGGCGTTAACCAGGCCGGCAAGCGTGTTTTTAACCGTCAGGTTCGGCAAGCCAAGTTGATGGCTCTATTGATGCAGCACCGGCCAGGCGGGGTAAAGGCCGAAAGGTAAAGCCTCTGGATGAGAAACAGGATCAAACCCCCGCCGAGCGCCGGGCCTCAATGACCTGGGCGCAAAGACTCAAACGCGTCTTCCACATCGACATTGAAACCTGCAGCGAATGTGGTGGCGTGGTCAAAATAATCGCCAGCATTGAAGACCCGGCGGTGATCCGGGAAATACTTGCTCACCTGGATGAAAAAGCGGCGTCAGCTGGAACCCGTCTGTTGCCGCAATGCCGGGCTCCACCACCCACTGGTTTGTTCGAGGAAACCCATCATTTAAGCAATCGGCTGTAGTGACCACTGCGGCACGGTATTTTTCACCCCGAGGGCAGGAATTGGGCCATGAATCGGGCTGTAATGAGGTGTGGCAGGAACAAATTCAGGCGCAGGTGATAAAATCGGGTGAGGTTTCGGATCATTTGCGTGAAAGGCTGCTTGAAAAGTAGAGAATACATTTACTCAGTAACTCGGGATTTCTGGAAAAAGGGCTTTAATGCTGCCTATACGCTTACGTGAAATGGTGACCTGGTCGGGCTTCCCCGGACACTCCAGTTAAGAGTAAATTACTCAACTGGAGGAATCTATGAAAAAGAGACAAAGGTACAGCAAGGAATTCAAGCTGGACGCGGTTCGGCTGGTCACTGAACAGGGCTATTCAATCGCAGAAGCGGCCCGCAACCTGGGCCTTAATGCCAATATGCTTGGTCGCTGGAAGATTGAAGCTGCCGAATCGGAAGGCGCCTTCCGTGGCAACGGTAAACTTACCCCGGAACAATTGGAGTTGCGCCGTTTGAAAGCCGAGAACCGGCAACTGCGAATGGAGCGTGAAATCCTAAAAAAAGCGACGGCCTTCTTCGCCAAAGAATCGAAATGAGATTTCGTTTCATTGCCCAACAGAGGAAGGCCTATCCGGTGGCACTGATGTGTCGGCTACTGGGCGTATCAACGGCTGGATTCTATGATTATCTGAAGCGCGGTGAGCGCCTGGATGATCCGGATCGCCTGAAGCTGCTGAGTTGGGTCAAACAGTTGGCCCAGGCCAGTAAGTTCACCTACGGCAGTCGGCGGATGTCAGAAGGTCTGCGTGCCCTGGGCTTTGCCGTCGGGCGTGATATGGCCAGAGGTTTGATGAACCAAGCCGGCGTCTGCGTGCGCTATCGCAAGCGCTTCAAGGTCACGACCGATAGTAAGCATCAGCAGCCGGTCTTCGAAAATCGACTCAAGCGGCAATTTAATGTAACTGAGCCGGATCGGGTGTGGGCTTCAGACGTCAGTTATTGCTGGACCGGTGAAGGCTGGTTGTATCTGGCGGTGGTCATCGACCTGTGCTTGCGCAAAGTAGTGGGCTGGTCAATGAGTACGCGATTGAAAAGTAGCCTGGTGTGTGACGCGCTGACGATGGCGATCTGGCGGCGCCGGCCACAGGCCAGCCCTGGTGTCTGCCAAGAGCTTGTCGTGCAAGCGACAGAAATGAATATCCTTTCAACCGGGGCCGTCCTGTTTATATGGTCCTGTGAAGTCTAAGCGTTATTTCCAAGATAAGTATTTCATATTTTACCACCCATCAGTCGGAATTAGTTTCCTGATCCCGTTTTTTCATTTAGGGACTGACGCAGTTGTGCGATATGGGCCGGACCCACCTCGCAACAGCCACCAATAATCCGTACGCCCGTCTCTATCCATGCTTCTGCATGCACCGCATACGCCTGGGGGGTTACATCGGTTCTGGGCAGTGGAATGGATGCATCACCGTGGAAGTTCCAGAGTTGGGGTATCGGTGCGAAAGCGTTGGCGTAGGCACCCACCGGAAGCTCACAAACTGACAGCAGTTCTGGTAAAGCCTTGCTGATTGCCTCGGGTGGTGAACAATTGAGCAGCACTGCACTGACACCTGAGCCAGCGATCGCTTCCCATGCCGCCTTAACAGGCTCGCCACTACGCAAATTGGCAGCACCTGAATCCTCTATGGTCCATGACAGCCAGACCGGTTTGCCGGTGGCAACGGCGGCATTGACCGCGGCCCTGGCCTCCAGAATGCTGGAGAGGGTTTCACATATAAAGAAATCAACCAGGGGGGCAAGATACCCGGCCTGTTCGGTATACAGGGCTTCTGTTTCAACGTAGTTGCCCACCAGGTCTGGACGGTAACTGCCCCGCTGAGGGCCCATAGAGCCAGCTATCAATACCTGTTTTCCACAGTTTTCCCGCGCCCGCTGCGCTAATTCAGCCGCCAGACGGTTCATATCCCCGAGTCGGTCCAGCAGGCCTTCGGGCTCGAAATTATTACGGATACAGGCATAGGAGTTGGTGGTAATCACATTGACACCGGCGCGAATATAATCTTCGTGGACCGCCACGACTATTTCGGGATAATCCAACAGGGCCCTAGCCGACCATAAAACACCCTGACCAGAAGCTTTGCGGTTGATTAATTCCTGGCCCATACCCCCGTCGAGAAGTATTACACCGGCCGGCAAGTCAGAAAAAATAGTCGACATCGCCTGAAGGGCTCAAATGCGGCGAGTGCACGAAACGCCTGAACAATAGTGCAAATAACATGTTGAAATTCTCCGAGTGAATAAAGGTACTATACATGGTGAGCTTAACAATTGAATTGGATATCATCCTGGTGAAAAAACTCTTAAAAAAATATTGGTGGGGTTTGGCGTACTTACCATGCTTCTCGTCATTGTTACTGTTGTATTGCCTTTGGTAGTCGACCCTAACAATTACAAAGAAGAAATCCGTGACGCTGTACGCGCCCAAACCAATCGTGGTTTGACGGTGAGTGGAGAGATAAAATGGACGGTGTTCCCCTAGCTTGGTCTGAGCATCAGTGACGTGGCCTTAAGTAACCATGCTGGTTTCGGCGATCGGCCAATGCTCAGTATTGGCGAAGCCAGTGCAGCAGTGAAATTACCGCCGCTGTTCAGCCAAAAAGTCGAATTGGGCAAGATCACCCTGAACGACTTGACAGTAAACCTTTCTCGCAAAACCAATGGACAAGCAAATTGGGCAGATCTCGGCGAGAGTCAATCAACTGCAGCGGCTTCCTCTGCCGGGAACACTGGCGGGTGAAATCACTGAGCTGCAGGGGTTTGGCTTAACTGCATCCAATCTTGAGCCGGGCCGACCATTTGACCTGGAAGGTGGGTTTTCCGTGAACCTGGCCCAATCACAACTTGTTGGAGACGTGAAATTCAGTGGTCAGATAAAATCTGCAGCCGATGGCACTCGCTATGGGGTTGATGATTTTGACCTCAGTTTCAAAGGCACACAAGTAGCGACACGCAAAGTATGGCTTTGGATCTGGCAATCAAGGCACATGCAGATATCGGTTTAGCTGCTGACACAGCAAAACTTGAGGGTTTTCTCTTCAATTCCACCAGTTGATGACTACGGGCGAATTGACGGTGACCTCTTTAAGCAAAGAGCCCAAACTCGAAGGTAAGCTTATGCTGGCAGAGTTCAGCCCCAGGGCATTGCTAGTAGCAATGAGGCTCCCGGTGCCATTAACTGCCAGTGATGAAGCACTCACCAGCCTGCAAGCCAAACTGAGTTTTACCGGCTCGCCAAATGGGGTCAATGTGCAGAATTTGGCGGTGAAGTTTGATCAGTCAGCACTGAAAGGCCATCTTAATATTCAAAATCTCGAGCAACTCCGATTGTCTTTTAATTTACAACTTGATGAGTTGAATCGTGATACCTACCTTGCTGATTCCGAACCCGTTGAGTCGGGCGAACGAGACCCAAAAACGGATTTTTCCGAACTCAGCATAAGCGGGGTCTTTCAACAGGGTGTGTTAACCAGCGACGATTTGTTGCTACTGTCTCCATTACTAAGAGTGACCGGCAAGGGCCAGCTCAACCTGGTGGATGAAACCATCGATTATCTTGTGAAGCCCACCATTGTGGGCAGTCTTGAAGGCCAAGGTAGGCAGGGTCTTGATGCGCTCAGCGGTATACCGATTCCGATCAAACTCACCGGCAACCTTTACGAGCCTGATATTGGCATCGATATCATGGCTGCTGTAACTGCGACACAAAAAGCCAAGATTGATGAAGAAAAGGATAAATTGTTCAACAAACTACTGGGCCAGGAATCGAATGATAACGGTGATGGAAATGCTGACAATGCGGAGCAAACTGCTGCCACAGAATCAGACAGCACTAAAAAAATGACGATTCGGTTGAGGCTTTATTCAAAGGGTTTCTGGGCAGTAAAAAGAGTAAAAAGCAGCCGCAGGATGACCCTGATGATGGAGGTGGTCAATAGCAGCAGGCGCTGTGTGCCTGTCAGTTGAACAAAGCGTAAGGAATCACATCCACCAAACTACCGCGGACAATATCTTCACCCACTTTTTTCACTACCAATCCGTCACCCCAGGTGGTGGAATACAACACGCCACTGCTTTGTTGTGGAAATATCTCAACACCCGTTGATCCTGAGCGGACCCGCAGGTATTCCTGGCGGGCAGTGCCTTTTTTATCAAACAGGGCAACTTGCCGGGTCGGCACAATTTCGTGATCGACAACACCCTGGCTGTCAAACAGGAACGGGCGGGCGACGACCAGCAGGGTAACCAGCGCGGACACCGGATTGCCGGGAAGGCCTATAAATGGCGTTCCCTCAACCTCACCATAGGCAAACGGTTTACCCGGTTTGATCGCAATGCGCCACATATCAATATGGCCAAGTGCTTCAACTACTGCCTTTACGTGGTCTTCTTCACCCACAGATACGCCACCAGAGGTAATCATGACATCTGCCTTGCGACCGGCATCACACATGACCTCAGTCAATGTTTGCCGGTCATCCTCGGTAATCCCCAAATCTACAACTTCAAAACCCCACTGCTGTAGTAATGCGGCTATCATGTAGCGGTTTGAATTGTAGATCTGGCCTGGTTTGGCCAGCTCGCCCGGTTCTGCCAGCTCCGAACCCGTTGAGATGATGGCCACTTTCAAGCGCTGCAGCACTTCAATTCGGGCAATACCCAGAGAAGCTATCAAGCCCAGGTCTTGCGCCCGTAGCCGGTGACCTTTTTTCAACACGGTGACGCCACGTTGAATGTCCTGGCCTTGCGGCCGAATATTTGCGCCAAGCTCACCCACAGCTTCAATCCTTACAGACTGGCCATCAACTCTGCATCTCTCCTGCATTACCACCATATCGGCACCATCAGGTATCCCCGCCCCGGTGAAGATACGCGCTACCGTGCCTGCCATTAATGGTACAGGTGGTGTACCTGCAACAATCCGTTGGCTAATCTCCAACGCCTGATCCGGCCCATGCCAATCTTGTCGGCGCAAGGCATAACCGTCCATGGCACTGTTATCTGCTGGTGGAACATCAATGTTGGACTTGACATCACTGGCCAGTGTACGGCCCCGGCAAGCCTGCAACTGGCAACTCTCAGGCACCACCAACACCTGACTGTTTGCCCGTAGCTGCGCATTTGCCTCATCAATACTAAGCAGGCTCATAGCAAATGATTACCCGAACGCGTTTGCGCGGCAAAATTACAGGGCCTGTGTCGACTGTCGAGTTGTTCGCCCAGAATCCGATCCCAGCCTGTACGGCAGGCACCGGTAGAACCCGGCAGGCAAAAAATCAGGGTCTGATTGGCTAGACCGGCAATGGCCCGGGACTGGACCGTGGAGGAACCAATTTCTTCATAAGAAAGTTGCCTGAACAACTCACCAAATCCTTCTATTTTTCGGTCAAACAGCGGCAGCAAGGCTCCTGGTGTGGAATCCCGTTGGGTAAGGCCCGTGCCACCGGTTGTGATGACGACATCGATTCCTGCCGCTGCGATCCAGCCCGAAACAATGGCACGGCTGGTATAAACATCGTCTTTACACAGCTCTCTGGCGGCCAAAACGTGACCGGCACTTTGGGCCCTATCTGCCAGTACCTGCCCAGAAGTATCATTTTCGAAACTGCGAGTATCCGACAGGGTCAGTATGGCAATATTAAGTGGTACAAATTCGGCGTCCTGGTGCACTGCTTTTTCCTTGGCAATATCGTGTGGATCAAGTGTCAATGATGGTGTTTCGGTGGCGGGTTGTCTACCCACTGGGCAGCCATTTTCAGCTCTGCAGGTGTATTGACGTTAAAAAAAGGTGACGGTTCCGCCTCCGGCCATTCCACCACAGTGTGTGGCAACGCCAAGAGCAGTTTTCTTATTCCACCCTGGCCATGCTCGACCACGGCCGAATGAATGCCCGGCAAGTGATGACTTTGCCATAACGAGAAGGTCGGCTGCAGCACACCTTGGTAGGAAACAACCACCACTAAATGTTTATCGCCTTGTACTGCAGCTTGCAGTTTTGTTACCAAATCACAGGGTATAAACGGTGCATCACAGGGACACAGCACCAGGGCGCCGACCTGGTCGTTATCGCACAGTTGCTGTAAGGCTGAATATAATCCCATCAAAGGTCCGCGGAAACCTGGCAGAAGATCCGGTACGAGGGGCAAGTCAAAATGATCGAAATCTCGGCTTTCGCCCTCAAAGTTAAGCATGAGTTGCCCTAATTGCGGTTGCAGCCGCTCAATCACATGCGCCAGCAGTGGCTTGCCATTAAGCGGCAGCAGTGCTTTACGAACCTCACCCACGCGTCTGGACCGACCACCTGCAAGAATCACACCCGCCGGCCTGGTTTTATTCATCGATCACCTTGAAAGAGCACTAAAGTTTCCCCACCGCCGTGCGCAGCACTTCTGACAGTTCAGCGGGATGCTTCTCGGCATATGTAAGCAACAAATCACGCATACGTGGCGCCCAGAAGCGCTTCAGATGATCTGCAATACGCGCCTCGGCATCGGCATGAAAACTGAGATTAACGGTGATGTCTTCGGCCATCGATAGCAGGTGTGCTATTTCATTATCCGTCATGTGGTTTACCTCTGGAATTCATCTAAGCCAAAATCCGGCCGGTAAAAGTATAAACATTGTGCCGCCTGGGACGCGCAAAACCAACTAGGGTGATACCGCTACGGTGCGCAAAATCAATGGCCAGCGTGGTGGGTGCAGAAACCGCGACTAGTACTTCCATCCCGGCTGCAGCGGCCTTGTACACCATTTCATAACTTGCCCGGCTGGATATCAGTACAAATCCTGAAGCCGGATCAAAGCCATCCCTGCACAAGTGGCCGATCAGCTTATCCAGGGCATTGTGGCGACCGATGTCCTCGCGCAATACCTGTATATCACCTGCAACGCTGCACCAGGCAGCACCGTGCACGGCTCCGGTTTCAGCCCGCAATGGTTGATGGTCATTCAGGGTCTGAACCGCGGTTTGCAACGCAGCGGAAGTCACACTCACCCGGCTGGACACCACTGCCGGATTACGCACAGCAGTTGCCAACGACTCTGCACCGCACAGACCACAACCCGTGCGACCGACTAGGTTGCGGCGTTGTCCTTCTAGCCTTACAAAACACTCAGCACTGACCGTCATGGCAATTTCCAGTCCGTTTTCGCGTTCCAATACAGCCAATTCCAGAACTTCAGATGGTTGCTTGATAATGCCTTCTGTGAAGCTGAAGCCAATGGCGAAATCTTCGAGCGAGGACGGTGTGACCATCATCACCACGTGCGAACGCTTGTTATAGCTCAGCGCCACAGCTACTTCTGCCACCACCCGGTCTTTGCGTGCATGACATCCATCCTGGCTCCAGTTCGTGAGAGAAACCTGGCGGGTTATTGGCATGCTCTACTGGCTCACAGTTGGCAACGGTGCAAACACCCGCTAGCTGCGGGCCTTTTCCAGCAAGGCGAGTTGTTGCCGGTTAAATGCCTCTTGCTGTTTCTGCCATTCCGAAGGCTGGGTCACCTGGGTGACCTGGACGGCTGTCACTTTGTATTCAGGACAATTGGTCGCCCAATCTGAATTTTCCGTGGTGACAATATTGGCACCAGTCAGCGGGAAATGAAAAGTCGTATAGACCACACCAGGCTGGACTTTTTCGGTCACCACGGCGTGCAATACCGTATCACCTGCCCGGCTTTCAATCCCCACCCAGTCACCGTCACCAATACCCCGGTCTTCGGCGTCTGCGGGGTGAATTTCGAGCAAATCCTGATCTGCCCACACGGTATTTTTTGTCCGCCGTGTCTGGGCACCTACGTTGTATTGCGAGAGTATCCTGCCGGTGGTTAAAAGCAACGGGTATTTGCGCGTTGAGCGCTCAGTGGTCGGTACAAAACCGGTAATCGCAAAATACCCTTTGCCCCGCACAAACTCATCAACATGCATAGTAGGTGTACCCTCAGGCGCCTGTTCATTGCATGGCCACTGGATGCTACCCAGGCGATCCAGCTTGGAGTAACTCACGCCGGCAAACGTTGGTGTCAGACGGGCGATTTCGTCCATTATATCAGAAGGATGGTGATAGCTCATGGAATAGCCAAGTGCGTTGGCTAGATCAACGGTGATTTCCCAGTCCTCTTTGCCACTTTTTGATGGCATCACTTTGCGAACTCTTGAAATGCGCCGTTCTGTATTGGTGAAGGTGCCATTTTTCTCCAAAAAGGTGGAACCCGGTAAAAAAACATGCGCAAAACACGCTGTTTCATTCAGAAAAATATCCTGCACCACAATGCATTCCATTGCTTTTAACGCCGCCTCTACATGGTGGGTATTCGGATCCGACTGGGCGATATCCTCGCCCTGGCAATACAGACCCCTGAAATGCCCGGCAACTGCTGCGTCCAGCATATTGGGGATTCGCAAACCCGGCTCCGGGTGCAAATTTACCTGCCAGTCGCGTTCAAACAAGGCGCGTACTTCGGGATCGGAAACATGCCGGTAACCAGGCAATTCATGGGGGAAGGACCCCATATCACATGAACCCTGCACATTATTCTGTCCACGCAGGGGATTAACCCCTACCCCTTCCCGGCCCAGGTTGCCGGTGATCATGGCAAGATCGGCAATGCCCATCACCATGGTGGAGCCCTGGCTATGTTCGGTCACACCCAGGCCATAATAAACGGCCGCATTACCGGCTTTGGCGAATAACCTTGCTGCTGCACGTAATTCCTGAGCTGCAACGCCGGTGACGCCCTGCAGTGTTTCGGGCGAATTCTCCTCCCCCAGGATGAATTCACGCCAAGCCTCGTAGGCCGGTATTTCACAGCGCTCACGCACATAGTCCTCAGCTTCCAGACCCTCTGCAACAATCACGTGAGCCATGGCATTGATGAAGGCCACATTACTGCCTGGGCGCAGTTGCAAATGATGTGCAGCACGTATGTGAGGACTGACAACTAGTTCGATTGCGCGTGGGTCAACCACAATAATCTGAGCGCCTTCGCGCAAGTGGCGTTTTAAACGCGAGGCGAACACCGGGTGTGCTTGGGTTGGATTGGCACCGATCAGCAGGATAACATCGGCGCTTTCCACCGAATCAAATGCCTGGGTACCCGCTGATTCACCCAGGGTTGTTTTCAGACCATAGCCGGTGGGTGAATGACAGACCCGGGCACAGGTGTCAACATTGTTATTGCCAAACCCGGCACGTACCAGTTTTTGCACAAGGAAGGTCTCTTCATTACTGCAGCGCGAGGACGTAATACCGCCGATGCTGTCGTTACCATACTCAGACTGGATCTCACGAAAACGTCGGGCAGTATAGGCAATCGCCTCTTCCCAGCTGACCTCACACCAGGCCTCGTCAATGCGATCACGGATCATCGGTTTGGTAATCCGATCCTTGTGGTTGAAATAACCAAAGGCAAACCGCCCTTTCACACAGGCATGGCCTGCATTAGCCTTGCCATCTTTATTGGGTGTCATCCGCACTACTTCATCACCACGGGTCTCAACATCAAAACTACAACCTACCCCACAGTAGGCGCAAGTCGTGGTGGTACTTGTCTGCGGCTGACCCATTTCGATCACTGATTTTTCTTCCAATGCCGCAGTCGGACAGCTCGCCACACAGGCACCACAGGAAACACATTCAGATTCCAGAAAAGATTGCATCTGCCCGGCCGCTATTTTTGAAGCGAAGCCGCGACCATCGACCGTTAAGGCGAACGTGCCCTGAATATCATCGCAAGCACGCACACAGCGGTAACAAACAATGCACATGGAAGGATTAAAGGTGAAATACGGGTTGGATTCATCTTTAGCGGCCTGTTGATGATTCTGGCCCTGCAATCCATAGCGGCTGGTTTCAACACCCACCTCTCCGGCTACATCCTGCAGTTCGCAA
>CAYZLS010000038.1:0-10622 GCA_964479355.1 uncultured Wenzhouxiangellaceae bacterium
ATATAGCGAGGCTCCAGGATCAGATGATGCAGATAATCCGGTTCGAATGGTGTTATCGGCCGGTATGCCAGCCGCGATCTGGAAAAAATTCGAGGATCGATTCAATGTCAAGATTGTCGAGCTTTACGCGGCAGTTGACAGCTACGGTCTTTTTATGAATTCCGGAGATGGGCCCATAGGAAGTTTCGGACAAATGCCGGCAGGTTCAGAGTTCAGGATCGTTGACGATGATGGAAATGAGGTTCCCCATGGGGAAATGGGTGAGTTGATTGGCCGCCCCCAGGACGGGAGCGTTCAGGTTGAGTATTTCAAGAACAAGAATGCATCAAAAAAGAAAACTGCTGGTGGTTGGGTGCGGACCGGAGATGTCTGTCATCGGGATACAGATGGATGGTTTTATTTTGACTACCGTAAAGGTGGCGGTATTCGGCACAACGGTGATTTCATCAACCCCGGGTTCATAGAGCGGGTACTGGCTGAACATCCCTATATCAATGATGTTTTTGTCTATGGCGTTCCTGCTGCATCAGGAGCTCCTGGTGAGAAAGATGTGGTCGCCGCAATTGTCACCTCGACAGGTTTTACGCCGGATTCTGTTTTTGTGTTTTGCAAGCGCGAGCTGGAGTCCAATTTTATTCCAAGCTATCTACAGGTCGTTGATGAAATCCCAAAGACTGCATCGGAAAAACCACTGGAGAGGGTTCTTGTCGAGACATTCACTCCGGACGCTGAGGGCCTGTTTCATGCCAGATAAACTCGAGAGCAACGTGGATAAGATTTCCGGCTACCCTCCCACTGCCTACCAATGGTGGGTAGTCACCGTGTTGATGCTGGCATTGCTGGTGGCACTTATTGACCGGCAAATCATCGCCCTTGTCATAGAGCCCATGAAACAGGATCTAGGTATCAGCGATACGCAAGTCGGCTGGCTATATAGCGGATTTGCGATTTTCTATGCTCTTGCAGCATATCCAATTGCCTGGCTGGCCGACAGGAAGAATCGCAAAGCAGTTATCAATATTGGAATATTCGTGTGGTCGTTGTTCACCATGGCCTGTGGGGTGCTTAATACCTTTTGGCTGTTGTTTCTGGCACGCATTGGCATTGGCGTCGGGGAAGCGGCACTAACACCATCATCTCACTCACTGTTTGGTGACATCATTCCGAGACACCGCATGCCGCTGGCAATCGCGATATACCAGGGTGGCGCGATTCTGGGTACCGGCTTAGCCTTCATTTTTGGCGGTATCGTCGTGTCGTTCCTGCGCCACGCTGAACCCGTTTACCTCCCACTGGTTGGAACAGTATATGCCTGGCAGCTCGCGTTCATTTATGTTGGAGCCCCAGGACTGTTGGTCATACTTCTGATGATGACGATAAGAGAGCCAAAACGACGGACTCCGGTCGTCAACAAAAACACCAAAGTTGACAGGAGTGAATTGCGTGCTTTTTACGTGGACAACCGGCGGACAATCATTCTTCACCACCTGGGGTTTACGATGCTCGTGTTGATGGGTTACGCATTTGTTTTTTGGACACCCTCTTTCTTTGAGCGCGTTCACGGTGTAGCTGCGGAGCGGGCATCGATTGTGTATGGCTTCATGTTTCTTGTGGCGGGGGGGGTTGGTACCGTCAGTTCTGCAATGCTCGCTCAGCGATTAATGAGAAAAGGCCGCCGAGACGCAATGATCGTGGTCGCTGTTGCAGGTGCAATTGGGTTTGTAGCAACAATTCTGCTCATAAAAATGGCGGAAAGTGCCTTCGTAGCTTTCCTCCTGTATGTACCGGCACTCGTGTTTCTCAATGTTCCATTCGGTTTGTCTTTCGGCGCGCTGCCCCTCATCGCCGCCCCCGGAATTCGCGGTCAGGTTGCCGCGATCTATATGCTCATTATGTCCGCTGGGAATGCACTCGGACCACCGATAACCGGTATGCTGAATGACAGAGTATTTATGAACCGGGGCGGCGTTGCCTACTCACTAACTATTGTCACAAGTGTATTTGGAATACTCGGCATCCTGGTCCTCTGGCAATGCAGAAAGCCCTATGCAGAAAGCATCAAGCGGAGTGAGCGGACTTAAGACTTGGTTTCCCCAATATTTCAACCGCTTGGCACTCTCGCGTGGGCCAGCGGCAATTGATGAAACGATGAGAGTTCTTGAGTCTTCTTAAAGACCAGTATGAAGGTGAGAAGAAAGTGATGGATCTGAATTTCACGAAGGAAGAAGAAAATTTCCGCCTGGAGGTTCGCGTGTGGATAGATGTGAATCTACCGAAGGTATTTCGCACAACGGCAGGTGGACGAACGAGCAAACAACAGCGCCATGCGTATTACAAGAAGCTGGCCACGAAGAATTGGCTGTGCCCGTCATGGCCCAAAGAGTATTACGGCCCTGGCTGGAGCTTGGCGGAGCAGTATATATTCCATGAAGAATCGACCAGGGCCGGGGCACCTACACTCGGTTTCGGCCCGACAATGATCGGTCCGCTGATTATGGAATGTGGTACCGAAGAACAACGCCGGCGCTACCTGCCACCAATCGCGGATGCCACGGAATGGTGGTGCCAGGGTTTTTCTGAGCCCAATGCAGGTTCTGACCTAGCCAACCTTGCGTTGAGCGCGGTGCCTGATAATGGCAGTTACATTCTCAATGGTCAGAAAATCTGGACAAGCGCTGCTCATGAAGCCGACTGGATTTTTGTGCTGGGCCGCACGGACAAGGCCGCAGAACGCAAGCAGCAAGGCATCACCTTCTTCCTGGTGCCTATGGACACACCCGGCATTGAGATTCGTCCCATCAAACAGATTTCCGGTGATGCCGAGTTTTACGAAACCTTTTTCACCAATGTGCGTGTTCCAGCGGTAAATATTTTGGGTGATGTGGACATGGGTTGGACCTTGGCTAAGCGCCTGCTAACCTACGAGCGTGTTGCCACCGGCGGGGCCGATTTGTACAGTAAATTGCTCGAGCACCTGACGAATCTGGTCAAGAAAACAACACTGAATTATGGCAGTCTGGCGAGCGAGGACTCGGCGATACGACAGACTTTGGTGCAACACCACATGGACATGGATGCCCTTGCAGCACTCGGCTACCGCGGACTGACCAGCATGCTCAAAGGGAATATGCCCGGACCCGAGTCCTCCTGCATGAAGGTCTATGGCACCGAACTTGGCCAGCGCATTACGGATATGGCCCAGGAAATGATGGGCCCGGAATCGATGTATTTTCTCGATAAGGACCACCTGGACGTTGAAAACGGTTGGCCACGCGCAGCGGCCTGGTCACGCGCTACGACCATTTTCAGCGGCACTTCCGAAGTGCAACGCAACATCATCTCGGAACGTGTCCTGGGCCTGCCAAAAGGTACACCAGCATTACGCAAGGATGCGACCCTATGAATTTTGGTTTCACAGATGATCAGGACATTATCCGGGAAAGTACCCGCACCTTTGTTAGCAGAAAATCGTCACTTGAGCGCGTGCGTGAAATGCACACCGACATTGTCGGTTACTCAAAGGATATATGGCAGATCATTGCCGACAACGGCTGGTTAGGCGTTGTGTACCCCGAGGAATATGGTGGCCTGGGGGGATCCTATGCAGACTTCATCTGCATCGCCGAGGAGTTCGGCAGGGGTTTGATGCCGGAGCCCTTGACTGCGGTCGTCGGTCTTGCCGGAAATGTCGTGCTGTTGGCAGGAACCGAGGAGCAGAAGAAGGCAATTTTGCCGCAAGTGGTTAAAGGTTCCCTGCTGCTTTCGCTTGGCGCCTATGAAACCTCAGGCCGTTTCAACCCTGCGCATGTTGCCACCAGGGCAAACGCCGACGGAGACGGCTATACCCTCAACGGTGTAAAGCATTTTGTACCAAACGCCCAGAACTCCAACATGATCCTGGTGACGGCACGCACCGCTGGCGGCATCACCGATGAAAATGGCGTAAGTCTCTTTGCTGTTGATCCTGACGATGGTGTAACGCTTCAGAGTATCTCCACTTGGGACCACCAGCCGCGTGCTCACGTCACGCTGACTAATGCCAAAGCCACCCTGATTGGTGAGGCTGGTAAGGCATTCGCCCATGTGGACACTGCCATAGATTGCGCGACGGTAGCCCTGTGCGCTGAGATGGTTGGCGGTATCCAAGAAGCCCTGCGCATGACAATTGCTTATGCCCATGAACGTATACAGTTTGACCGTCCGATCGGCTCATTCCAGGCGGTGAAACACAAATGCGCGAACATGTACATCACGACGGAAGTGGCTTGTTCGGCCATGTACTACGCCGCGCTGGCCATTGACAATGATCGTGATGATCGCCGTAAGGCCATTTCGACTGCGAAGACGCTATGTTCCCAGGCTTACCTGGCTGTGGCCAAGGAAGCTATCCAGCTTCACGGCGGTATCGGCTACACGAACGAGCACACGATTCATTTCTTCTACAAACGCGCCCTGACCACCAGCGCCACCTACGGCGACGCCAGGTGGCACCGCGAAAGGTATGCTGCAGAAATGGGTCTGTAGAACGCTCTCTGTCAAAAGACGAGTGCGGTGCCGAAGTTTTTGTACTGATGGCTCACAGGAAGGACCTGCTTGATCAATTCAATCCGTAGACAACTTGATAGCAGATTCCTGCAACACTTCAGTAGTGTCCGCACCCGCAGCGGGGGAAGGTCGAATAACACTATTGGCATGACCGTCGAAAAGCACTGGTGCACGTACGGTCCTGTGGCGGCCTGCCTCGGGATGCTCAGCCTCTTGAATTAACTCATTCCAGACTACCTGCGGATAGCTGATAACTTCATCGGGCGCCAGCACGGGTGCACATGGGATGCCTTTCTCGCGGAGTAGCGAACACCACTCGGCAGTCGTCTTTCCCGCAAAGCTCTCGCGGACAACCTGTGTATAACGATCGAGATTATCCCAGCGGGCTGCCGGAGAAGACAGGGGGGGATCGTCGCCAAGCTCAGGCCTGCCAACCACCTCGAGGAATCCTTGCCAGGTCTTTTCCTGGTGTGGCAAGACGACGATATAACCGTCATCTGTCTGACAAATAGTGTCGTGCCCAGCTACCTCAACGCCCTTATTAACCCCTTCATCACCCATAAATGTCTGGTTCATCATCCCGTCACACCACGACCACCAGATCATCGCATCCAGCATCGCATACTCAAGTAGACATCCTTCGCCGGTGCGCTCACGTTGAAACAATGCGCTCGAAATCGCCTGTGCTACGATCGGCCCGGCTATCTTGTCGCATACAATTGAGCGAACTAGCTGTGGGCGAGTCTTATCTCCCTGAATCACGGCAAGTCCACTCAATGCCTGTATAGCATTGTCATAAGCACCTTCATGGGCATTGGGACCGGTCTGGCCATACCCCGATATCGATGCATAGATCAACTTCGGAAACCTGGTCCGTAGTTTCTCTGCGCCAAATCCCAGTTTGTCTATAACGCCTGGTTTCATGTTTTGGATGAACACATCTGCGTTGGAGATCAACTCCAGCAACGCATTCTTGTGATCCCCTTGTTTCAAGTCGAGTGTTATCGCTCGCTTATTGCGATTGACGGCCATAAACATCGCCGCATGGCCACCGCGTGAAGTACCAAGGATCCTTAGCTGATCACCACCCGGTGCCTCTACCTTGATGACATCCGCTCCCTGATCGGCCAGCATGCCTGTGGCAATGGGCCCGGTTAACCAGGAGCACATTTCAATTACCCGCACGCCTTCTAGTGGATTCTTTACCATACCACCTCACCTAACTCCTCCGATATTCGCTTTATTCGGGTTGTTTTAGAGCGCATATAGGTTTTAACCCATAACCCGGGATTGGACGAATTCTGCCGTTACCGGCTTGGTAAATTGCCCGGTATTGAGTGCGCTCATTGCACTTTTGTCAAGCTTCCAGACCAATTTCTGCACGGCGACTTTGAAATTCATTTAAATTGTAGTTTAATTACTCTGCTACTGCAGCACAGACGGCAACAAGACTTAGGCTCTTCAGAAAAATTTGCGGACGAAAATGCGGTATGGATATTCCCGGGCTGAAAGCACGAAAATGAATTGAGGAGTTTTAGCATGGAGTTTGAATTCACCGAGAAACAGAAAGCATGGCAACAAGAAATACAAAACTTCATTAAGGAAAACGCCAAGCCGGAGTTGATGGAGGAACTCAAAAATAGCACCGGCGCCAATGGCCCTCATCACAAAGCCTGGATAAAAAAAATAGCCGATAAGGGGTGGTTGGGAGCAGGCTGGCCCAGGGAGTATGGTGGGCTGGGCTGGGGTACCTTCGAACAGTGGATAATTACTGACGCATTGGATTACGCCGGAGTACCGGGCGCAGGAACCGGTGTAACGCAGATAGGCCCCACCATAATGAAGGTCGCCAGCGAGGAGATGAAAAAGGAATATCTCCCCCGCATCATCAGTGGCGAAATGGAGTTCGTCCTCGGCTATTCCGAACCCAATGCCGGTACCGACCTGGCCAGCCTTAATACACGGGCCGTTATCGATGGCGACGATTTCGTCATCAATGGACAGAAAATCTGGAACAGCGGCGCTCATTATTGCTCTCATCAATGGCTGGCGGTACGCACCGATACCGATGCCCCCAAACATAAGGGAATTTCCGTCCTCATCGTTCCCATGGACTGCCCAGGTATAACCGTTCGACCTCTCTGGACCTGGGGGGATATCCGTACTAACGAAACTTTTTTTGACGACGTTCGGGTCCCCAGAAAAAGTCTCGTGGGTGAGATCAACCAGGGATGGTCCTACATCACCATGGCCCTCGATCTGGAGAGGACTGCCATCGGACCCAGCGGGCGGATGCGACGGCTACTGGAAAAACTGGTTGAATATGCCGGGGAAACCCAGCACCAGGGACAATTGCTGTCCCAGCACCCGGTGGTGCGCCAGCAGTTGGCCGGCCTGGCTAATGACCTTAAGGTAAACCGCCTGTTTTCTCTGAAATGCGCCTGGATGTTTGATCAGGGCGTGATACCCAACAAAGAGGCGCAGATGGTCAAGGTGTTCAGCACCGAGCTTAGAACCCGGCTGGCGGACGTGGGGATGCAAATCATGGGGCTCTTCGGCCAGCTCAAAAAAGGTTCGAATTGGGCACCTTTGGCAGGAGAAATCGAACATTTTTACCGCGCGGCGCCATTCCTCCGCTTTGGCGGGGGAACCAATGAAGTGCTGCGAGACATCATTGCCAGACGCGGTCTGGGGTTACCCCGACACCAACCTACCCCATAGGCAAACGAGTTATAGCCATCTGAAATGGAGGTTAAAAGTGGAATTTGGATTTAGCGAAGAACAGGAAATAATGCGTCAAACAGTCAGGCGATTCATGGCCCAAGAATGTCCCACCTCACTGGTGCGGCAGCTTTTAGACAGCGAAACGGGCCACTCCCCGGAACTCTGGCGTAAAATGGCCGACATGGGGTGGTTGGGAATGGTTTTCCCAGAAGAATACGGAGGTGTGGGGTACAGTTTGCTGGATCTGGCCGTCATGTCCGAAGAGTTCGGCAAGGCTTTGCTGCCCAACACCTTCTACTCCACGGTGATCGGCGCCCTGACAATCTTCAACGGTGGAACCGAGACTCAGAAAAGGCATTTTCTGCCGTTGGTAAGTCAAGGCGAAGTCCTTGTATCCCTGGCCCTGACCGAACCAAGCGGTAGCTATGACCCAGCCCTCATAACCACCAAAGCGCTAAGCCAGGATGGGGGTTGGGTGATCAATGGGACCAAATTGTTTGTGCCCGATGCTCAATCCGCGGATTACCTGGTCGTGGTGGCTCGAACCAGCGATGGACTGCCCCATGAAAGTCTCAGCACCTTTATCGTTTCCACGACAAGTCCTGGCATCTCCATCAAACCCCTGATTACTTTCGGCGGCGACCGTCAAGCCGAAGTGGTTTTCAGGGAAGTGCCGGTTGCAGCGGACGCGGTTCTGGGTAAGCCGAACAAGACTTGGTCGGCCATTGAAAAGACTGTCCAGCAACAGACCGCCCTTCAGCTTGCTGATAACGTGGGCGTGGGGCAGTTTGTCCTAGATTCAACGGTAGAGTACATGAAATTACGGACTCAATTCAATCGTCCAATCGGTAGTTTCCAGGCGGTGTGGCACCACTGCGCCAACATGGCCATCGACGTGGATGGGGCACGCCATCTCTCCTACGACGCCACCTGGCGCCTGAGCCAGGGCTTAACGGCTACGGAAGCGCTGTCCATGGCCAAAAGCTGGGGAACCGAGGCGATTAAGCGGGTCACAATCATGGCCCACCAGCTCTTCGGGGGCATCGGATATGTTACGGAACACGAGCTGCACCTGTATTCGGCCCGAGCCAAGGCAGCCGAACAGATTCTGGGCACCCCCTCCGAGCACCTGGAAATAGTTGCCCAACAAATGGGACTTTGATTGCAAATTGAAGCTCTGCCGGCCTGGCATTCAAAGGCCTATCGAAACCACTTTATTGCTGTGTTTCAGGTTGCACTCGCGCGGCTTGCGCGCGGCTCAGTACATACATTTGCATTGCCCTGCTGTCGGACTCGTCCAGCTTATCCCCGAATCCGGGCATGCCGAGACTGGAACGCACCCCATCGAGGACTATGGCATCCCATTGCCGATGGATTGCCTGTGCCGAGTAACGCAAGTCTGGCACCATTCCCCCGCTAATGGCACCATCCCCGTGGCACAATAAGCAATTCTGATAGTACGTTCGCTTGCCTTGTTCCACCAGGGTTTTGTCAAATTCGATGTCTGGCGGAGCCGGCAATTCCTTTTCCCCGGGCAAAGGAGAGGAAGGAAGTTGACTTCTTGCGCCCAGCTTGAATGCCAGCATACGATTCTTGCTTCGAACGGCCAGGCGACGACTAAATTCGCCACCCCCCATTCCAACAACGGTGCCCCAGCCTGCCGTAATCGCCACGTATTGCTCACCGTCAACCTGGTAAGTGACGGGTGATGCAACGACAGCCGTTTGGGCATCGAATGCCCAAAGTTTTTCTCCATTATCAGCTCGGTAAGCCGCAAACTCCCCGCTGGGTTTGCCCTGAAATATCAGATTCCCGGCAGTTGCAACCAATCCGCCGTTCCATGGACCGGCGTGCTCAATCGCCCACGCAGCTTTTTGGGCAACCGGATTCCAGGCCAAAATTCGACCCTTCAGCACACTGGTCAAGGATTCAAATTCCTTCAGATTTTCGGGGGCTGCATTAACATACAAATCCACACCCATATTGATGTGCTTTCGATGGTACTCAAACGATTCTTCCAATGCGTATGCAAATGGCATTTCCTGTGCCGGTATGTACACCAAACCCGTGATCGGGCTGTAGGCCATAGGGAACCAATTGTGCGCACCGGCCGGGCCCGGCATCTGCAGCCGGGGTACCGTACCGTAGGAGGCCTCCTTGTTTATTACAGGACGGCCGTTCTTTGGATCAACGTGACTGGCCCAGCTAACCGGCACAAAGTTTTCGGCCGAAATGAATTCGCCATTGGTTCGATCGATTACGTAAAAAAATCCGTTTTTTGGTGCCTGAATTAGCACCTTGCGTTGCTCGCCATTGACTGGAATGTCGGCCAGCATGATGTGCTGGGTGGCCGTATAATCCCAAGAGTCACCCGGCGTGGTCTGATAATGCCAGACATATTCACCGGTATCCGGCCGCAACGCTACTATTGACGACAGGAAAAGATTGTCACCACCGCTTGGAGATCGCAATTGCCGCGACCACGGTGCACCGTTGCCGACACCAAAGTAAAGCAAATCCAGTTCGGGATCAAAGGCCATTGAATCCCAGACCGTTCCGCCCCAACCGACAACCCACCACTCCCCGCCTTGCCAGGTCGCGGCTGCCATTTCCATGGCCTCCGATTCAAAGGGCTCCGCAGGATTGCCCGGAACCGTGTAGAAACGCCAGGTCAGCTTACCTGTCACCGCATCGTATGCCGACAAATAGCCACGAACACCAAATTCAGAGCCACCATTGCCGATGATCACATTTCCTTTGACGACGCGGGGTGCGCCGGTGATGGAATAGGGTCGGCTTTGATCAATAGTCAATTGCCGCCACACGACCTCACCACTTTTTGCATCCAATGCGACAAGATAGCCGTCCAGCGTACCTACGTAGACCATATCACCCCATATGGCCACACCACGATTCACTACGTCGCAACAGAGCTTGGCCGACCAACTACGTAAAACCTTTGGATCGTGTTTCCACAACAACTCACCCGTAGCAGCATCGAACGCGTACACGACACTCCAGGATCCGGTCGTGTAGAGAATACCGTCAACGACAATCGGTGTGGCTTCGATGCCACGATCGCCGTCCAGATCATGGAACCAGACGAGACCAAGTTCCACCACATTCTGGTCGGTGATTTGATCCAGCGGACTAAAACGCTGTTCATCATATGTGCGGCCGTGTGTGAGCCAATTGTCGGTTTCAGCATCGGCAGCGACCAGTCGCGCGTCCGTCACCGCTTTCAGCTCTGATGTCATTGTCGAAACATCAGAAATCTGCTCAAGTTCCTGGCTCGCGGGTTTGCAGCCAACTATCACGGTTAGTGTCAGTATAGTAAAATCAGCCAATTTACG
>CAYZLS010000039.1:0-10608 GCA_964479355.1 uncultured Wenzhouxiangellaceae bacterium
GGACCGGCGTACGTTTTCATTCTCGCCGAGGCGATGGTCGAAGCTGCCACCAGGGAAGGTCTTCCCTGGCACGCCGCAGAAACCCTGGTGCTGCAAACTATCCGGGGCGCCGGATTGCTCTTGGCGCATACCGATCTGAGCCCAGCAAGACTGCGAGCGCAGGTGACTAGCCCCGGTGGCACGACCGCCGCAGCTATCCATGTGCTCGAGGAGAGTGGCTTCCGGGCGCTGGTGGAAGATGCGGTGCGCGCTGCGGCCCGCCGATCACGTGAGTTGGGCGCTCGAGTCTCTGGCGAATGAAGGGATTCGTCGTTCGGGTGGTGCTGGCCATCACCCGGTGGCGGTGGGTTAAGTGGGTGTTCACCCGTACTCGCGTCGGGCGCCGCGTCTCGCTCAGGTTCGTGGCCGGCGAGACACTCAACGAGGCGATTCGAGTCGCTCTCGACGCGAATGAGGCGGGCATGTCCGTCTCTCTCAACCTGCTCGGTGAACACGTCGGCGACGAGTTCGCGGCTCGCGCCTGTTTCGATTCCTATGTGGCTGCCATCGATGAGCTACAGATCTGTGGAGTCGATGGCAACATCTCGGTGAAGCTGACCCAGCTGGGATTGGTCCTTGACGAACAACTCTGCGAAGCCCTGGTCGGTGATCTAGCCCAACGAGCAGCCGGTGTTGGAACCACGCTCACGGTCGACATGGAGGACAGCACTCTGACCGATGGGACGATCGATATTTACGAACGGGTACAAAGTGCCAACGGCAACCTCGGGATTGCCCTCCAGGCATACCTGAAGCGCACTCCCGCGGACCTGGCCCGAATCACTCCGCTGGGCGGTCACATCCGGCTTTGCAAAGGTGCGTATGACGAGCCGGAGTCGATCTCCTTCCGATCGCGCCGGCAGGTCAACGACGCCTATGACGCGCTGATGGCTTCTTTGATCGACGACGAGGGGCTGTTACCGGGCCTCGCTACCCACGACTATGCCCGGGTCGATGCAGCGATAGCCGCTGCGAAGGGGCGTACCGCTCCTTACGAGTTTCAGATGCTTTTTGGGATCAGGGAGCCACTTCAGGAGCGACTCGTTGCCGACGGCCTGGCGTTGCGCTCTTACATCCCATACGGTGAGGCCTGGTATCCGTTTCTGACCCGCCGCATGGCAGAGCGTCCCGCTAATCTGTGGTTCTTCATCCGGGCGCTCTTTAGCCGGTGATCCAGTCTCCAGTCAGAACTTGCTGATTGCTGATAAGAACCGACAGCTTTCTCGACAGTTTTTCATGGTGTGGTTCCGGAACATCCCGCAGGTGTTGCTATCTGACCACTTCAAGATGCTGAGATCCTCCCGTGGGGTCGTTGCTATCGGCGCTATAGATAGCTTCGGCGACTCTGACGACTGCGTCGGCTTGGATGGTGGGTTGCAGGTGGCTGTAGGTGTCGAGGGTGATGCTGGCGTTGGCATGGTCGAGCTGATCTAACACGACTTGGGGTTGATGCCGGTTTCGAGGGCGAGGGTGTCCCAAGTGTGGCGCAGGTCGTGAAACCCGATGTGCCGCAGGCCAGCAAGTCGAGTGAGCCTGGTGAATCGGATGGTAACCCGCCTGTAGAACTATTGAGGTGTCGTGTGGTGTCGAAGGCGGTTCAGGCGGGATTGCCTGCTGACACTGATCACCCGCCGGCGCGGATGAAGGTTCCGGTGACCTGAATAGTGTCACCTGGGGTGATGGTGACGGTCTGGCATGCGGGTGTGGTGTATCCGGTGACGTCACCGAAGCAGACCTCATGGTCGCCCGGCTCGAGGTCGGTGAACACGCCCCAGACGCCGCTTGGAGTTCCGTCGATCGAGATGGTGACGGGTAATTCGGGATCGGTGGTTACCCGTAGCAAGCCGCGTTGGATGAAGGTTCCGGTGACCTGAATAGTGTCACCTGGGGTGATGGTGACGGTCTGGCATGCGGGTGTGGTGTATCCGGTGACGTCACCGAAGCAGACCTCATGGTCGCCCGGCTCGAGGTCGGTGAACACGCCCCAGACGCCGCTTGGAGTTCCGTCGATCGAGATGGTTGCCGGCAACGCTGGGTTGTTGGTCACCCATAACCAGCCCTGCGAGGCGTCGGCGGCACTAGACCAGTCGGGGTCGACAACCACATCCGGCGAGTTGCTCTGAGGTCCTAATCTTCTGATCTCACCCAATTCGGTGAGAAGCAGGATCTCGTCGTTCTGATCGATCACCAGAGACAGAATCGGTCCATATGTACCCGGTTCGAATAGGGTTACGTGCCGTAGCACCTGATCGTCGGAGATCGAGAACGCTCTGACCAGACCGGCGCAGTAATCGGCGTAGACGATCATGCCTCGCAGTTCGGGAATCAGAGAACCTCGATAGATCGGGCCTGCGACGACGGCACATCCGAGCGAGTGTGAGTAGACGAGGCCCGGCATCGTCAGCCCGCCTGTGGCACAGCCATCCGTCGCATTGCAGCTATTTCCTTCGACCCGAGGCCACCCCATATCGAGTCCGCCGGCATCCAAGGGGAGCACGTTGATCTCCTCCCACTCGGCCTGGCCGACATCACCAACAACGATCTGGCGTGTCTCGGCATCGATGAAGAACCGCCACGGATTCCGCAATCCGCTGAACCAGACCTCGGCGGCGTTGTCGGTGTCTCGGTAGGGATTGTCTGCGGGAACCGCGTACGGGTCAGCAGCATCCACATCGATCCGAATTATCGAACCGAGCACATTCTGGCGAAGTGCTGCATTGTGACTCGACTCGCCGAAGTCTCCGTCGCCGAGAGCTACCCACAGGTAGCCATCGGGGCCGAATTGGAGCATTCCTCCATTGTGTAACTCACCGGGCTGTTCGACGGCGAGAACGAGTTTGGCCGAATTCGGATCGGCGAGATTCGGATCGTCGGCCGACACCTGATACTCGATGAGCCTGGAGTCGCCGTTGTGGTCGGTGAGATGTACATAGAACTGGCCGTTCTCTTCAAAGCGGGAATGGAGGGCAATTGCAAACAGGCCGCGCTCCGGTCCCTGTTTCGAAACGGCATTGTTCAGATCGAGGAAGGGCTCGGCCAGGATCCTGCCGTCGACAACGACCAGAATCACTCCTGCCTTCTCGGTCACCAGCAACCGCCCATCGTCGGTCGCAACCGCGAAAGTGGGCCGGTCGAGTCCAGCTACCACGAGAGACGCTTCGATCTCGGGTATTGAAACGTCAGAAGCCAGCGGAGACCGTGACGGCGGCGCGGGGATCTCCACGCGGGCCCGCGGAGGCGATACGACGAGAGGTGTTGGGGCGGACCCTGCACCCGTCGGACCCAACCATCCGAGGCCGGTAGCAGCTACTGCCAAGACCATGACCGGCCACATCCGCATGGTCGCGATGATATCCGGACCGGGCAACTCCCGGTTTGTGACTCCATGCGCTACGGCCGGCATTTCTTGGACCTCAGAAAATTGGGACTGAGTGTCAGGACTGAGCATCGACGGTGGGTTGGCCGATGCTCCCGGCTTTCTGCTGTTCGGATCGGATCGATGTCGGCATCAATTGACATTCTCCGCCTGGCGCTCGGTGCGATCCTGGCTTCGTAGACTGAGGTGAACTGTCGGGGAAGGGAAGGCCATGCAGCAGCGGTGGATCGTGCGAGGGCTGTGGGCGTTGGTGGTGGCTGCGCCGGCTGGAACATTCTTGCTTTGGTGGCTTGGGACGTTGCCCGATGAGTTCCAACCCCACGTCGGACGCCTGATTTTCGGCAATATCCCGGACGCTCTCGTTACTCTTTTCTACGTCTCCGCGGCTGCGTTCCTCGGTCTGGCCGCATACCTCTTTGCCCTTCGAGCAAAGAACTGGTCTCGGGGGATGGACGAGAACCGAACCGGGATGTGGTGGCGACGGCTGCGCGAGTTGGAACGGGGGCTCAATATGCGCTCGGTTCTGGAAGGCGGCGCGGCCGGCGTGATGCACGTCATGATCTATTGGGGTTTCATTGGGCTGTTCCTAGGTACGGTGACTCTGGAGATCGATCACCTCTTTCCCAACAGCCTTAAGTTCCTGGATGGACGCTTCTATCAGGGCTACTCGTCGGTGCTCGACGGCTTTGCCGTGGTATTTCTCATTGGCCTTCTCTGGGCGGCCGTTCGTCGCTACATAGCCAGGCCCTGGCGGGCGCGGAGTAAGACCCGACCCGAGGATGGAGTTATTCTCGCCTTGCTTGCTCTTATCGGTCTCACCGGTCTGGCGGTGGAGGCCGCCCGAATCGCCGTCGATGGGCGCCCCGACTTCGAGGTTTGGTCATTCATTGGATATCCGCTGGCAGCCGTTGTGCCCGAGGCGAGTGCAGCCGGGATCCACCAGAGCCTATGGGTAGCCCATATTGCGGTATTCCTCGGTTTCCTGGTGGCGCTCCCGACCACCAAACTTCGCCACATAGTCACTTCGCCGCTCAATATGGCTTTGTCACCTCGAGTGCGTCCTCGCGGAGCCATGCGGGAGATACCTAACCTCATGGAGGCGACCGACGTCGAGACGGTCGGTGCCTCGGTGGTTGCCGAGTTCACTTGGAAGCAACTGCTCGACACCGACGCCTGTACCGCTTGCGGTCGGTGCACTTCGGTCTGCCCGGCCAATCACACCGGAAAATCGCTCGATCCGCGGGAGATCGTTCTCAAGCTGGGTGAGGTAGCGTCTCGGAGTGCAAGCCCACTTATCTCCCCACCGGTTGGGGTCGACGCCGCCATCTCCGTCACTTCCGATTCGGTCTTCGAGCGAATCACTGCTGAGGAGTTATGGGCCTGTACATCGTGTCGCGCCTGCGATGAGGTCTGTCCGGTGGATATCGAGATTCTCGACAAGATCCTTGACATGCGCCGTTACAAGGCGCTGATGGAAGCCGATTTCCCGCAAGAACTCGGTGCTACTTTCTTGAGCCTGGAGAACTCGAACAATCCGTACGGGATGAGCCAGACCGACCGCGCCAAATGGACAGACGAACTCGACTTTGAAGTGAAGCGGCTCGGTGAGCCGGGTGTCACCGCTGAGTACCTGTACTGGGTGGGCTGCGCCGGATCATTCGACGGTCGCAATCGCAAGGTAACGCTGTCGACGGCTCGTTTACTTCACGAGGCCGGGGTCGACTTCGCCATTCTCGGACCGATGGAGAAATGTACCGGAGACCCCGCTCGAAGAGCCGGGAACGAGTACGTGTTCCAACAGCTGGCACTACAGAACATCGAGACACTCAATGATCTCGGAGTGACCAAGGTGATCACGCAGTGCCCGCACTGCTTCAACACCCTCGGCAACGAATATTCCCAGTTGGGAGGGGAGTACGAGATGGTGCACCACAGCGAACTCCTTATGGATCTTGTGGCCGAGGGCCGGATCACTCCGAAGGAAAAGACGGATCAGCGGGTGACGTTCCATGATCCGTGCTATCTGGGTCGTCACAACGGCGTGTTGGATTCCCCCCGCAGGCTGCTCGACATCGTGTCGTCAGATGCTGTCGACATGCCGCGCAGCGGAACGAATTCGTTCTGCTGCGGTGCCGGTGGTGCCCGGATGTGGATGGAAGAGCACACCGGCAAGAAGATCAACATCGATCGTGCCGAGGAAGCGGTGGCTACCGGCTCCGACATGATCGCAACCGGATGCCCGTTTTGTCTGGTCATGCTCGACGATGGTGTCAAGGAGATCGGAGAGGACGAGGCGGTTCAGGTGAAGGACATCTCCATGCTGTTGGCGGAGCAGACTCTGGACTAGGGATCTGCGGGTTCCTGGGCGACGACGGCGGGATTGATCGCTACCAATTCGTCTGTCACGTGTTCGACCGCCCCGGGATACGATGCGCCAAACTTATCAATGGCCTCTTCGTCGTAGAACACCCAGCGAGTCGGAACCAACATGAGATCGATTCCTGCGTCGGCCGCTTGACGGATTCGGTCTGTGTCGGGGAACGGCGGGATGAACAACCCGTTGGCAAGCTTGGCCCGACGAATCTCGTCTTCGAACAGGAGCCAGCGAATAGGCACCCCGTAGAGCGTCTCCCGCTGGGCGATCGCCTCCACCCACCACCCGAGCGGTCCATCGTGCAGTGACGTGACCGCCAGCACATCGTCGGGTTCCGACGAATCACGGATGCTCTCCAGGCCGCTGACGAGTTCCGGTGATAGGAGGCCGTAATAAGCCCGCTGTGACTCGAAGAAGGCAAGCCCCGAGCTCACCTGCACGCTGGTGGCGACCAAGAGCGCGGCGACGGCAACCGCCGTGATGTTAGAGGTGGTCCAGTCTCTGTGGCGGCGTCTCTCCACCCAACGTCGGATCAGGTTTGGCCCCTGAACGATCCACAGCGCTAGTCCGAGGGCCACAAACGGAGTGAGGAGATACAGGCTGCGGGCCTCCCGTGCCACTACAGAGGTTGTGACGATGGCCACGAGAAGAGACGTGGTAACCCGCCATAGAGGGGTCCGGTAGTTTCGATAGAAGACGGTTGGCGCGATCGCAGCTACCGGTATCAATAGGCGCCACAGCCACGGGAGGTCGCGGTAGAGGAACTCGATCCGTTCGAGCAGATTCGCCCAGGTCAGTTCGGTGAAGAACTTGAACTCGGTCGAGATTCCACCAATGGCCTGGAAGAACGAAACATATAGAGGGATGAGCCACAGGGCCGGTAGCAGCAGAAGCCCACCGCCGACCGTAACCTTCCGCCAGCGCGGACGAGGCCCAATGGGCTTGAGTGCCGCTTGCCCGATCATCACGACAGCGGCGACTGCGATTGTGGCACCAACGAGATGGGAGGTGGCGAGTAGCGCCATGAAGGCGAACCCAGTGGCAAGTGCGGACCTTGCATCCCAGGTACGCAGGAATCGATCGAGGAGCACCAGGGTTATCGGTGCCAAACCGAAGCCGATCAGCTGGGGAAATCCACCCCAAGCCGTAGCCTCACCGATAGAACTTGCACCGAGAACGAGAATCGACGGGGGGAGGGCGATGAGTTCCGGTCCGAGCCGGCGCAACGCCAAGTAGATTCCGACAGCGGGTGCCGTCGACGCCGCCGCGGCGAGTCCGGACACGCCTGCGGTCAGACCGAAGAGGGACACCGAGACCTTGGAGAGGATGGGTACCACGGGCGGATAGACGATTGTGTTCGACCGGACCCCATCTCCGAGGATCTGATCGCCGTAGGCGATCCAGTTCCCGCTGTCGATCGTCGGAGGAGCACCATTCGAGGCGAGGATGTGATACCGGTAGTAGGCGAGTACGACTACGACGATCGAGAACGTCAAGTCCACGACCGTGAAGCCGCGTGCCTGATATGGACCGGAGGCGCTTGATCCGTCGATCGGCGCTCGTCGGCCGTTCATGGGTGAAGGGTATACACAACGGAGCGGTTGTCGTCAGTCTGAATCGCGCAATGTCGAAAGAGAGTCCGAGTCGACAACGAAGTCCGCTATGTCGACGTCTCCTGCCGCCTCGAGATATTCCGTCTGACGAGCAATGACGCGGTAGATCAAGCCGAACGCGACAAGAATAGCGCCGGTGATCACGAAGGCTTGGGCGAGGCCTGCCAGAGCGAGGGCATAGGTTGGGGAACTATCTCTCGTGATCCAGACGACGAACAGGTTGAGATCGATGACGAGTCCGATCGCCAATGTTGCTCCGCCGATGGCTATCAATCTCGTGACGAGTCTGGTTCCACCTGTGAATCCGAATCGCGTTGGACGGGTCGACCGACCCAACGGTGAGTAATGGGTAATCACAGCGCCGGATAGGGCAGCCAACAGCCCGAGAATCATCAGGATCGGCGCAAAGAAGACCGGTTGCCATTGCAGTGAGCCCAGGTCGAATCCGCCGGGATTGAGAATGGCCAATACGCTCAGGACAAGGCCCGTCGTCAGGCCGACTACACCCGGCCAGAACAAGAGGACCTGTGGTGCCATCAGCAGGATCAACTGGAGGTGGCGCCACCCGTCGACAAACGTGTTGAGCTTCGATTTGCCGACTCTGGGGCGGTATTCCAGTGGAATCTCCCGGATTCGCAGACCCTCTTGTGAGGACCGAATCAGCATTTCGGAGGTCATCTCGAACCCTGTTGCCTTGAGTCCGAGTGCTCGCGCCTTACCAGTTTCCATAGCCCGATATCCCGACTGGCTGTCTCTGATCGTCAGCTTCCTGCAGCTGCGTCGCAGCAGAAAGCTGAGGACCGGTGTGCCGACGAATCTGTGCAGAAACGGCATGGTTCGACGATTGGATCCGTTCAGTCTCCCCCCGACCATGAGGTCGGCCTCGTCGTCGATGATTGGTGTGACCAGGTCTCCGATACGAGAGAGGTCGTAGGTTCCATCGGAATCGGACATCACGACCAGATCGCCTCGGGCTTCGCGAAAACCCGTACGGATGGCGTTTCCAACACCCTTGACCGGCTCGGAGATTAATCGCGCTCCGGCTCGCAGAGCCAGGTCGGCCGATCTATCGGTCGATCCATTGTCGACGACGAGCACTTCACCCGACAAGTCGGAGTTGGCGAGTCCTGAAAGCGCTTCCTCGACACATGCTGCGATGGACGATTCCTCGTCGAGGCACGGCAAGACAACGGTGACAAATGGACAACCCGGTCGTCGTCTTGTCATCTCGCGACCGCCTCCGCCGAGCGAAGTCGAATCGGTGGTGTCTCGGCGATCTCTTGCAGGAACAGGTTGCACTTCTTTGCCGGTTGAGTCTGGTTAACGTCTTCACCCGCCTTCATCGGAATCACTGTGTTTGGCCCTCAGTTCGCCAGACAGGCGTTCTAGAGCTTCGGCGGCGGAGTTCCAGTCGAACTCGTTTGCTCTGTCGATGGCGTTCGCCGACATCAATGCGTATCTCTCGGGATCATCGAGGAGATCACCGACGGCGTTTGCGAGCAGCTCGGCGTCTGCTGGCACCTCGAGGCCGTCTCTATCATGACGAATGATTTCTCCGACTGCACTTTCTGGCGAAGCACAGTAGATGACTGGAAGCCCTAGCGCCGCCGCCTCCAGAGCAAACAGGCCAAATCCCTCTCGGGCGCCCGGGTGGACGGCAATTTTCGCCTCACTCATCTTGGCCCAGACCTCGGTGCTCGTATCGAGCCGTCCGAGCATCTCGACGCGGCCGTCCAGTCCGAGGCGCTTGATACCTTGTTGCAGGGAGGGGCGCATCGGACCATCTCCGATAATTGTCAGGATTTGGCCGGAGATAGACTTGGCGAGAATGGCGGCTGCCTCTAGGAGGATCTCGAGGCGCTTCTCTTCATTGAGTCTCCCGGCGTAGACGAGGGGTCCAGATGTAGAGTCACGTTTCATCCTGAGTGCCTGGATATCGTCGGCTGCTATCCCGTTGGCCACTACGGCTATCGGTTCAAGGCGCACCGAGCGAACCCGATCGGCCGTCATGAGGCTGACGGCGATGGCACGATCACCGAGCTTGGTGGCCCGTCGCTCGATCAACCGCGAGAGTCTCCAGAGGCTGAAAGACAGGCGTCCACGCGGCATGTACTCCCGCCAGTAGGCACCCCAGTACTCATGCCAGGTGACGATCATGGGAATGCCGGCGCGGCGGCACCTATATGAGAGCGGGAAGAGATGAAGGAGAGGGACGTTGGCGGTTTCGACAATATCGACGTCACCTAGGTCAATTCTCGCCGCGTGCCACGCCAGGCAAAGGGCTTGCCATTTAGAGCGTTTTCCTTGGCGCCCGTAGAGACTGTGGGGCGACCCGATGGGGCGTACAGTCACACCGCGTTCACGGGATGTTGCGTCGATGGCTCGCCCGGCGAGGACGATGCGATGGCCTCGGAGTCCGAGAGCGCGTGCAAGTTGATAGTTCCGGTGCTCTATCCCGCCGAGATAGTCCGGATATATACCGTCGTAGAAAAATAGGTAAGAGGTGCTGCCACTCGAGCCCACGGCACTCGTATTCGATGGGTAAGCCTCGGGAGCATTGACGGCCACCGGTTCACCTCGATTGGGGTCGGGTGCGAGAGAATCGTCAGAATCGCCACCGCTCACCCGTTCGGGATCGGCCGCGCTGCGGCTAACGAGCCTGCTACGTCTCGCACCGCCGCCAACCCGGCCAGAAGTGCTCTGCTTACCGATTCAGGCAATGGGGCCGCTTCAGTTGTAGAAGTAGTAGTCGTAGCTGCCGAGGTGATCGATGTGGTACTGCTGGGTGGCGTCGTGGTCGTGGTTGTGGGGGCGAAGGCGGCCGTCGACAGTTCGGCCGACAGCACTCTGGTAGCACCGTCCTCGGTCACGCCGGTTGCTGTCAAGGTGATGGCGCTTATCCCAACACCTTCGGGCAATGCGACCGAACCTGAGAATGCACCTGTCGAGTCGGTAGCCAGCGTGCCGAGGTCGATGGATTCATCGGTGCCGTCCGTTGTGAGAGAGACGAGAACAACGGAGTCGCCGACAAATCCATCACCGGAAAGAGTGAGGATCACGGACAGCGTCAACTGAAGGCCCGGCCTTATTTGCTGCATCGCGAGGGCAAGGTCGAGCCCGGCGACTCCCACCGTGATCGGCCCGGCCTCGGTTTCGATCTGTAGTGGGACCGACCCGGAGAGAGCTCCGGTCGAGTCGGCTGTCAG
>CAYZLS010000040.1:0-10488 GCA_964479355.1 uncultured Wenzhouxiangellaceae bacterium
CGTTGAAAGTTCTCTCCTTGAAACCGTGCCTTACTACGACGGATATCGTTTTCATCTAATTCCGCGACGTCTGTAATGTTGTGTGTAAGGAATCCCCGCCCGAGTGGACTGTATGGAACAAAGCCAATTTCGAGTTCCCGACAGGTCGGAACAATCTCTTCCTCAGGATCTCGACTCCAGAGAGAATATTCTGTCTGAAGTGCGGTGATGGGATGCACCGCGTGTGCTTTCCGAATAGTTTGAGGGTCGGCTTCCGAGAGCCCGAGGTATCTGACTTTCCCTTCCTGAACCAGTTCAGCCATCATCCCTACTGTGTCTTCAATGGGTGTCTCGGGATCGACGCGATGTTGATAGTAGAGATCGATTGTGTCTATCCCTAGTCGACGCAAACTGGCTTCGCAGGAAGCACGGATGTAATCAGGTTTGCCACACACTCCGGTAAAATCGCCTTCGGCAGTCCGGACAAGACCAAACTTGGTGGCAATTATGACTTGGTCTCGATTCTGTTTGAGCACTTTTCCTATAAATTCTTCATTGCGTCCCTGTCCATACGCATCTGACGTATCAAAAAAATTGATCCCTCGCTCCATGGCGCGATGCAGTGTCTTGATGGACTCCTGCTCATCAGCATGTCCATAAAACTCGGACATGCCCATACAACCTAACCCCAGGGCAGATACGGTCAACCCACTTTTTCCTAATTGCCTTTGTTCCATTGCCTCTGTTCCATTAATTTTCGGATTAATCTTTCTTGGACTCATGCCAATATTTATTTTGAAACAAATACAAAAAAGTTGCAATCGACAACATATTTTAGTCCATAATAACGAAGTGGTTTTCACTGTAACAAGAGTAAAAAAATCAATCTCTCAAACGTTAACAGCCAAATTCGCGCTTTTGCCCATGCTTTCGCAGTGAATTTTCGCGCAGACCGTCGGGATACGGTAAAAGCGGCATTGTTCGATATGCACCGGCGCTCCTCGCTGGGATGGGATGCGGTCTACCTTGGCGGAATCGATTATCTTCGCCAGGCCTGTCATTGCATTACCCCAGAAGATCTGGGGATGCGAATGCGAACCATTGGTTGCAGGCCTTATGCTCTACAACCAGTGCTGCTGATACACAGCTACCTGGCTGGACGGCAGCAACGCATGCTCGACCTGGGCCTCACAAGCCCGGACGAGTTTGACGAAGAAAACCCCGAGGACGTTGCATTTCTCATGGATTTCTCTGAGCGCCTGCTCCGCTCGTATCGCGGTGATGGACTGCTTTTCCCGAGTGAGGCGGACAACAGCCTGCGTATACTCAATGAAGAGACGATTCGCGAAATCATGGGTCATCTTAGTCCAAGAGCCGCTGAGGAACTCAGTATCATCCGGCGCTCAGCGGCCACACTTGGATCTTATTGCTTAATGCTCCACGGTGAACAACGAGATGGGATTTTCGGGCATGGCCCTTATCCCCTCCCTGACGGCACCACTCTGTTTTTTAAAGAATTCAATGACCTCCGCAATGATTATCTGCCCTGGGCGCAAACCTCGGTTTCGAATTTACTCGACAATGTCGTCTTCGTGTTCGCGGCCACGGATATCACTGTTACCTGTGATCTCTGGGGCACGTCCTATATTGAGCCTAACGAACTGGGTGACCGGCTTAGGGCCGTGGCGGTTCTTACGAACGAGCAAGGAACCATTCGCCCACTGACCCTCACCGAAGTGAGTGAAGTACAACAGCGCGCGATTTCGGCACAGGAAGAACTCTACCTTCAGGCCATAGAATGGGACGACCGCTACAAGATCGCGTATGGCGGGCCACTGTTCGCCAATCACATTAGGCCTTTTCTTGACATCGCAGGTGTGGATGGAGAAGCCGGGAAGCACCTATTGGAAACATTCCTGACGGTCAGCGATGAACTGGCTGACCATTATTTGGGAGCTGAGATTCCAACGATGTGGCAGCACCTTATGTCTGCACCCACAGGCGAAATTTACTGGCCTCTTTCAGAGCGCTGGTCGGACCAAATAGAAGGTATACCATGTCAGTAAGCGAGCAAGTGGTGTCGGCCAGCAACTTTCAGCGGTTCTTTTCACCACGTGCGATTGCAGTGTTTGGTGCTTCGCCCAGCTCTGATTCTCTTTCAAGGCGGTTTATTTTGGGCCTCATTCGGCACGGATATAAGGGGCGGATCGTTCCAATCAATCCCCGTCACGAATTGGTGGACGGTATTCGGTGTTTTCCGTCACTGACGGAGGTCGAAAATCCGAATGAGATCGATATTGCAGTTATGTCCATCCCAGCCGCAAAGGTACTTGCAGCACTGAGTGACTGCGCGACCGCGGGGCTTTTCGGGGTGCACATCTTTACTTCCGGATTTGGAGAGACGGGGGCAGCGGGCGCGGAAGCTCAGAGGCATCTCGTTGAACTGGCACGCAAGCTCAACCTGCGTATCCTGGGACCAAACAGCCCCGGGTTCATTAACTTCACTGATTCCATCGCCCTTATTGCATTGGGTGTTGGCTTTCGTTCGACGCTGATCCGAGGAGGGCTTGGTTTGGTCGCGCAATCGGGCGGTGTGGGAGGATTGATTTGCGAGCGGGCGCAGGATGCCGGTGTCGGATTTAGTCGGTTTATTTGTATTGGAAACGAGGCCGACATCAGCACGGGCGAGCTGTTGCGCTGGTACGCAGCCGATCCTGAAACGCAATTCGTGGCCGTGTATATAGAGGGCATACGGGATTCTGCCGATCTTGTGTCCGGCTTCGATGCCCTCGCCCGCCAGAATAAGCCAGTGGTTGTTCTCAAGGCTGCTTCAACGGAATTGGTGGCCCGGGCAACTTCCGCGCACACGGGAGTTTTGGCTACTTCGGACGACGTTTTTGATGCGGTATTGGCCCGTTATGGTGGAATTCGAGTACATGGGGTGGAGGAGCTGATCGATGTGGCGGTCGCACTGGAGCGCTTGAAGGTGGGAGCAAGCAATCGTGTGGGACTGATTTCGACATCGGGTGGGGCGGGAGTCCTCGCTACGCAGGCGGCTGAGAGAGCGGGGATAGAACTACCGAAACCGACGCAGAAGACACACGACCGCCTCGCACAAATTCTCCCCGATTATGCTTCCTCGGGTAACCCGGGCGATATGACCGGCGCTTTTAATGAGCAGCCTGAGATCTTTAACGAGAGTATCGCTGCCTATTGTGATGACCCACAATACGATGCGGTCGTGGTGATTTTGACCGTGCAACCGCCGCCCGTGGCTGCCCAGCTTTCTTGCAATCTCATTGAGTTTGCTCGCACACGAGATCGTCCGCCTGCCGTGTTGTGGATCGCAGGTGAGATGAGTGCGGCCGGCCGGGCACGCCTCAGGGAAGCCGGACTTGCTGTTTTCGAGGACGCTGATCGTTGTATGCGCGCACTTGCAGCTCGCGTGGGCAAGAGCCCGCTTGAGAAGCGCTGCGCATCGACGCCAGACGTGCGCATTGACTTGGGGCACCTGATGAATCAGCCCACCGGGCAGGTCCCGGATGACGAGGCACTGGCATTGCTAAACCGGTGTGGCATCCCGGTCCCACCCACGCATAAATGTGCAACGAAGGATGACGCGCGCGGTGCGCTCCGGGAGCTGGGCAGGGTGGCTGTAAAAGCTGTTGGCCTTGCACATAAGGCAAGCGCCGGCGGGCTGGTACTGGACATCACAACCGATGACGAGGTAACGCAGGCACATACGCAGGTTTTGGAGGCCGCTAAACGTAGCGGGGGAGAGCCTGCCTACGCGATCGTGCAAAAGTTGTCGCCCAGCGGTCTGGAACTCATCATCGGCGCGCGCAGGGATCCCGGATTCGGCGTGATCCTTGTGGTCGGACTGGGTGGCTCTACGGCTGAACTGTGTCAGCGCGTATCCAGGCGGCTTCTCCCTCTGACCGACGGAGAAGCCGCCGAGATGCTGCACGAAACTGGTATCTGGGACGTGCTTGCAAATGCGAGACCGTCCGCGGCACTTGAGACTGCAGCGGTAATTTCACAACTTGCGGGCCTCGCACAAGCGATCGGCGGCCGCCTGGAAGCCATCGAAGTCAATCCTCTCATCGTGCATTCAGGCACTGAGGGCGTCAACGCAGTCGATGTATTGCTGTTGCTCAGAGACACTCAAGAACTGAACAAACATTGAATCGACAGGTGGAGTACTAGCGCATGAAAATCGGCATCAGCGAATTGTATACCGGTATGGACGGCAGGGATCGCCAATGGATGATTCAGTCCGCCCAGCTAATCGAGCATCTCGGCTTCAACTCACTGTGGATGTCCGGGCGGGTTCTTTTATTTCCCGAGTACGATACCCAACATCCTTATTCCGCACAGAATGAGATCGAGTCGCTAAGATGGGTTTTCGACCCGTTGGTTGCACTGCCCGCGATCTCGATGGTTACCAAGCACATCAGGCTGGGATCCTATGTTGAACTGCTCAGTCTGCGCGAGCCACTCAACACGGCTCGCGCGGTGGCAACCGCCGACCAAATGAGCGGTGGCCGCTTTGACTTTGGCGTCGGAGTGGGCTGGTTAAAGCAGGAGCACGATGCCTTTGGTGTCGCCTGGGAGACACGGGGTGCACGCGTGACCGAGTATCTCCAGGCCATGAAACACATCTGGACTAGCGAACTGAGCGAATTTCATGGACACTTCATCGATTTTCCGACTTGTTACGTCGGACCGAAGCCGGTGCAAAAACCCCACCCCCCAATCTGTATAGGCGGCAACTCCCCCGGTGCCATGAAGCGCCTGGTCAGCTTGGGAGATCGCTGGATCGGCTATGGCCTGACGGTACTGGAGGTAGCTGAATTTGTTGAGAAGCTCCATGCTGACCTGGAGACTGCTGGCCGTGACCCGGCAGAGGTGATGCTGAGCATAGGAATTCGCTTCGCCGGCGTAGATGGGGCCCGCAGTTCGGCAAAGGTAGACCACTCGATCTGGGACGATACGCTTCGCTATATTGAAGGCATCGAAAAACTCGGGCTGGATGAACTGGTTATCTCATCCCGAATGCCGTTTGACGGTTACGTTGATAACATGTCGATCATGGCCGAACGGCTGGGTGTCAAACCTGAGTCACAGTCTGCATAGCGTACTGGCATCGGAGCCACCTTGAAAACTGCTGAGTTTCGAATCACCAGGCTGCCCATTTCCCAGGTCAGGTTAAGAGCAACAGCAATTTATCCATTTGGAGAGAAGTCTGAGAATGATGTCCGCTGAAAAAATTACGTTTCCCCAGGTTCGTCGGACAATTATCGGTTATCTAACTGCCGTTGTGGCGACCTACGTGGCGGCTAGTATTTTTCAGTCACTTTCCGTGCTGGCAACCATGGAAAGAGCAGGAGCAGATATTGCCATGGGGAAATGGCTGCATACCATTTGGCACGACCTATATGGTTTTACCTTTGGTGGATATGTCCGCTACGGACAGACAATTATGATCGGATTTATTATCGCCATGCCCACAGCTGCAACTATTCACAAATTTCTTGGTTTGCCGCGAGGGCTTCTTTACCCGCTGGCCGGTGCAGCGTCGATGGCCACCATACTGTATATTGTCAAGCTCAATTTTTACAACGTGACTCTATTCCCCGGAACAAGGGGTATGGTCGGATTTGGACTTCAGTTACTTGCCGGTGCTTTCGGTGGTGCTGTGTTCGCAACCCTTTCCAAACGACGCCCATAGCCAGTTACAAAAGGTCCTAAACCCGATGCATCAAAAAAAGCATTTCGCCAAGAAAGGTTCATGAGAAACATCATCTATTCAATAGGGTTTTTATGGGCTGCTCTTTGCACGCCAGCACTAATGGCCGATGAATCGGCGGCTTTTCATATAGAAACAATCACCGACAAGCTGGTTTTCCCGTACGGCATGGTTTTTTTGCCGGGTGGCGATATGCTGGTAACTGAAAAACCGGGCAGACTTCGCCTGATCAGGGAAAAAGTGTTGCAGCCCGAACCCGTTTCAGGCGTGCCGGAAGTTTTTGCTGGTCTGAAAGATGACGCACAGCAGGGCGGTCTTCTTGATATTGCCTTGCATCCGCGATTCACACAGAACCAGTTGCTATACCTTTCTCTGTCCGAAGGGACTGACAAAGCCAATACAACAAGTATCATTCGTGGACAATATCGCAATGGCCGTCTTGACGAAGTACAAAAAATCTACACGGCCATCCCCAATATAGCAAAGGCCATAGGCTACGGCGCGCGGATGACCTTTCTGCCGGATGAAACATTGCTGATCACCGTAGGAGACAGATTCCTGCACCGTGAGGAAGCACAGAATTTAGGCAGCAGTTTAGGCAAGGTCATTCGACTAAAAGACGATGGCCGGGTCCCCAAGGACAACCCATTTGTCAACAATTCCGATGCTCTTCCGGAAATATGGAGTTACGGTAACCGTATCATTATTGGCATCATCTATGACTCGGTCACCAATACTGTATATGCCCATGAAAATGGACCCATGGGTGGTGACGAATTGAACATCCTCGAACCCGGTAGCAACTATGGATGGCCGTTTGCAACCTATGGTCTTGATTATTCTGGGGGCTATATTTCACCACTCACCTCCTATCCCGGAACTGAACAACCATTAACATACTGGATACCATCACTGGCACCCTCAGGCATGACAATATGTCGTGGTTGTCAATGGAGCGAATGGGAGGGGGATCTGTTTATCGGCACGCTTGTCGGCCAACAAGTGAGACGTATCCGATTGCGTAACGGAGCGGTGATCGAGCAGGAAATCCTGCTTAGGCCACTTGAAGAACGGATTCGTGACATACGTTTTGGTCCGGACGGTGCCTTATATATTTTGACAGACTACGAGGAAGGCCGTCTTTTGAAGGTGGTTCATAAACGGTAGCTTGACATTATTAGTAAATCAATCAACATGTTGACCGCCACCATCGGTCGCCCGAGCAATCCGAAGATGGAGAAGTAAGTTATTCTTATGGAGAAGTTGCACCATATTGAGGATGAGGAGAGATCCGTATGAAATGGGTTGTAACCATAGCCGCCCTGTTAGTGTTCCTGTTCACTATTGCTGTCACAGGTGGCGCTTGGGACATTACTTTCAACCCTGACCGGTTCCTGGCAGTCCCCACGACTATCTGGTTGTCGCTCTTGATGATGATTTTCATCGTGTTTCTCTGCATCGTTGCGGGCAACATCACAGACTCACAAGAAAACGATCAGACATGAGTGTTATTTTTGGAATTTGTTTCCTGTCAGTAATCGGACTAACACTTTGGATTGCCACATGGGCTGGCCGCAAAGCCACTAATCGCAGTACGCTTTATGCGGCCGGCGGCCAAATAACCGCTTATCAGAATGGACTGGCAATTACCGGTGACTTTGTATCATCGGCAGCAATTTTCGGATCTGTAGCGCTTTTCTATATGGCCGGTGTCGGCATGGTCGTTTTCTTTGTGGCCCCTCTGGTCGGCCTTTGCCTGCTGCTGATTTTTGTCGCAGGGCCATTACGCAAGTTGGGGCACTTTACCTTGGGCGACGTGCTGGCGGCCAAACTGGGGGGGCGCTTCATACGTATGTTTAGCGGAATCTGCACGCTTGTACTCAGCGAGATATATATCGTCGCCCAGCTTGTCGCCTCGGGCATACTTTTTGCCATTTTGCTGGACATTCCTTATTTCGTCTCCGTGGTAGCCATTGGTGTCCTAGTGAGCATTTACGTTGGCTTTGGCGGTATGTTGGCGACGACATGGGTACAGATTATCAAGGCAGGCATGCTGGTTTTAGGTGTGCTCCTACTCGCTTTCTTGTGTCTCTACCAGGCCAACGGATTGGAACCCCTGTATGAAAGAGCCCACACGGCATTCGGTTCCGGTTTGGGTGATTTTACCAGCCTGAATCTCTCGCTTTTCTCGCAGGCCTCGCTTGGGGCGGGATTAATGCTGGGGATGATGGGAATGCCCCATTTGCTGATTCGCTTTTTTACTGTTCCCGACGCTGCTGCTGCCCGGAAATCTGTGGTTATTGCTACAATTCTTACCGCCTTGGTGCTGTGCACACTTTTGTTCGTTGTAGGGCCCGCTACACTTGCCTTTGTAAAAGGTGCTGCCGCCTATGAAGTAGGGCCGGGACAGATGGTGGGCGGTACAAACATGGCTTTTATTCACCTGGCCCATGCCGTAGGTGGAGAGCTGCTTTATGGCATCATGTCCGCGGTTGCCTTTGCCACCATTTTGGCTGTGGTTGCGGGGCTGGGGGTTGCTATCGCCTCCACCGCAGCCAACGATATTTATCGTACCCTGGCAGAGGGTCGTGGCAGGTTCACCGAGCGCAGGGAACTGCGTGTTTTCAGGCTATCAGCAGTTGCGGCATCCGTAGTGGGTGTGATTCTGGCCATGGTCCTTAGGAATGAAAACATCGCATTTCTGTCCGCGCTTGCATTTGGCGTTGCCGCCAGTACGAATTTTCCCCTGCTTCTGCTGGCACTATACTGGGATAAACTAACCGCTTTTGGAGCGATCATGGGGGGTGCGTGCGGGCTTGTGCTTTCGGTGGGATTGTTAATCCTGGGACCGACTGTGTGGCAAAAAATTCTGGGTAATTCAGAACCGATATTTCCTTCCGATTTTTCAACCCTGGTAGCCGCACCGGTATGTTTCGTTGTGGCGATATTGGCGTCGCTGTATGCCCACACGCGTACCCCGATATCAAAACCACTCAACTAGGAGGTTTAAGTCTTGGCAACCGTGTCTAATGCAATTAGTGTGACAACATACCCAATCGAAAGTATCGATAATCGTGCCCCGGGTTTATTAAAGTATCATCGTCAGAAATTCCATGACCTGCACAGGATGCCTGTTCTCAGGATGAGCAATGCGGGTGAATTGGGACTGCTGGCCTGTAACGTTGTAGCGCCCATATCAGTGTTCGTCACACGCAATACACCCGGTATTGAAGGTGGCAAAACAAGCAAATTGTAAGTGGGTAAATTAAGAGAAATCATATGACAAAAAATTCGAAAGCTGATACAAAGAAGGACTTCACTTCATCCGGCGAGACCCGCAGCGGAAAACGACGGGCGCACATCCTTTCCGCTTTTCATCAGTGCATCATTACCAATGGTTACGCGAAAACCACCCTGCGTGACGTGGCTCGGAAAGCGGAAATGTCAGATAGTCACTTGCTCTATTATATCCAGGGTAAAGACACCATGCTCGAATACTACTTCGAGAACGTGGCGCAGAAGTTCATCGAGCGCATCGAGAGTTTTCGAGAAGAATCTATCGAGCGGCAGATTGGCCTGCTGGCAGACCTTTACTTCGCCGGTAAAGGCATCACGCGGTCTGAAATTGGAGTCATGCTCGAGTGTTTTGGAATAGCAGTGCACGATAAACCGCTGCAACGTTTCAAAAACAAATTTGATCGCTTTACCAAGGCATACCTGAAGGGGCTTTTTGAGCAATCACCCTGTGGTCCGGAAAGCGCCACGGCGTATGCGGAAATCTCTTACGCCATGTTGATCGGTTTGCGTACTGCTGCCTTTTTTGACCAGCGGCTTAGCTTGCCGCTAGCACGCACGCTTTTCTACAACGAGATGCTAAACCTGACTGGTATCGATCAAGTGAAGGATCCTGCGGTTTCTGACCCACTTTGAAAGTCAGTTTCTGGCAGGATGGTACCCTTGAGGAGGAGACTTGGATTCAACCACTGAATTTGAATCCTGTTATGTGCTTTACAGAACCCTAAACGGAAAGGAAGAAAGATCATGACTACAATCGAAGACCTATCAAACATCCACGAAATCAAGAACCTGAGAATCCTGTATTCCACCTATTTCGACGCGCAGGAGATCGACAAGCTCATGGGACTTCTCACACCCGACGTGTTATGCGAATTCGGACCCGAATTCGGTGGTAACTGGGAAGGTGCCGAGTCGATTCGAGCGAATTTCCTGAGTTATATGGAACAGGATGGAGAACCCTGGAGGGTCATGCATTCCATTACCAACCATCTGGTAGAACTCACCGGTCCCGATACGGCGAAGGGGCGCTGCTATCTCATCGACCTGAACTTCGAGGAAGGCCAGGAAAACCCACTGTTTCTCTTTGGCGTCTATGACGACATCTACAAAAAAATTGACGGACGGTGGTTGTTCCATCGCACGCGCATCGACTTCCTGTGGCCGACCCGCTACATCATGGAACCCCGTAAGTGACCCAATCAGATGAACTACAGATTACGCAAACTGCACGATTTCCCCACTGCACGTTTGTGGCATTGTGGGGATCAGGCCCTTGAGTTACGTTGAAACCATCTCAGATGCTACGGAATTCGATGCGCCGGCATCGACGGTCTGGGCGCTGCTGATCGACTGGGCGGCGATTCTGGACTGGATGCCTGGCGGTTATATCCAGAGCCTGGAGATGGAAGGCCGGTGAGATCGGCACCTATGCCGGCCTGACGACGGATGAACATTCCCGTGTG
>CAYZLS010000041.1:0-10354 GCA_964479355.1 uncultured Wenzhouxiangellaceae bacterium
ATGCCGGATACGTCTGTGCGTAAAACCCTCTGTTGTAAATTCATATTTCCTGCCATTGAATTGGCTATAAATACTTGCTTACACAACTGTAATGTTACAAGGGGTATATATCGTTTTTGCAGTAATCGCAAGCAAAATCTCACTCAAATCAGGGTATGCTGGTCAGCGTTGCAAATGGATGTTGCGAACCGGGGGGCTGTCACTGTTGTCAGATTTCAGTAGTCTCAGTTTGGAGTGAGAAATGAAATCAGTGTTAAACCGCATATTTATCAGCTTGGTATTGTCAGTGCTTGCAGGCCACACGCTGGCGGCAGTGGATGGCAATGTTTTGCCGTCATTGGCACCTGTGCTCAAAGAAGTGACGCCTTCTGTGGTTAATGTGTATACCCAGACTCGCGTGCGGGTGCGCAGCCCACTGTTGGATGACCCTTTTTTCAGGCGTTTTTTTAATGTCCCTGACGCGCCGCGTGAACGCGTATCCCAGAGCCTTGGCTCTGGCGTTATCGTAGATGCAGAGAAGGGCTACGTGTTAACCAATAATCATGTCGTTACCCGCGCCGATGAGATTTCAGTCGGCCTCAAAGACGGTCGTAGCCTGAAGGCCAAATTGATCGGTACGGATCCTGATACCGATCTTGCGGTTATTCAGATACCAGCAAAAGAGCTTACCGCGTTAGCCCTGGCAGACTCTGACCTGTTACAGGTGGGAGATTTTGTGGTTGCTGTCGGGAACCCTTTTGGCCTCGGCCAGACCGTCACCTCAGGCATTGTGAGTGCGTTGGGACGTACCGGTCTGCGTGGTCTTGAATACCAGAATTTCATTCAGACCGATGCTTCTATCAACCCGGGGAATTCCGGCGGTGCCTTGATCAATTTACGCGGCGAACTGGTGGGCATCAACAGTGCCATATTCACACCCAGCGGCGGCAATATAGGCATCGGTTTTGCAATTCCATCTTCTATGGCACGACATGTGATGGAGCAGTTGATTCGTTTTGGCGAGGTTCGGCGCGGCACGCTCGGTCTGTTTGTCCAGGATTTAACCCCGGAGCTGGCCGGCGTATTCGCCGCGGATACAGGTGGTGGAGCGTTGGTTGCCGAAGTATCCGCCGCCTCTGCTGCCGCACAGAGTGGATTACGGCCAGGAGACGTGATTGTCAGCCTCGCTGGGCGTGAGATCAGATCCGCACAAGACTTCTTCAATGTCGAGGGTCAGTTAGCGCTCGGGCAGTCTTTGCAGCTCGGATATCTACGAGATGGCAAGGCCCGGCATTCCTCACTGGTGATACAGGCTGTGCCGACGCTCGATGGTGAGGATCTGGACCGACGTTTGAGAGGTGCACGCTTTACAGAGTTAAATGCCCACCACAAGCCAGAAAATATTTCTGGTGTATTGCTGCAGGCACTAGATCCGCGCAGTCGGCTTGCGCGCGAAGGCCTAGCTGAAGGTGACATCATTACCGGCGTAAACCGGCAGCGCGTTCATAACCTGGTGGATTTAGCGGCTGCACTGGATACTACACGCAGCGGAATCCTCTTACAGATCCGGCGCAGGGGGCGAGCCTATATCGCCCGTATTGACTAGTGCTCTTGTCAGGAATTTTAATATGAGCAAAACGTTTTGCAATAGCAATAAAGGTCTGCCGCTTTACCCGGTGCATGCAGACAGTTTGGACCAATGGTTGGCGGAGGCGCCCCGGCAGCAGCAACGCTGGCTGGTGGCGTCTGGATTTCACGCCCAGGCAGGTGAGTTGTGTGCCTTGCCCGGTAGCGATGGGGAACTGCAGGCTTATATTTTTGGCATGGCAGATGAAGGCTGGTTGTACCAGCTCGCAGGGCTGCCGGCGAAGCTCCCCGCAGGCAACTATCATTTGGTTGCTGACTGGGCCTTACAGCACAGGTTGCAGGCAGCGCTTGGCTGGGGGCTGGCCTGTTACCAATTCGATTTTTATGGTAAGTCACGCCAGGAAATGCCATTGCTGGCCCTGGACGATGACATTGCTCCGCAGGTTCGGGACCTGTTGGCTGCGCAATCCCTGGTGCGTGACCTGGTCAATACCTCAAGTGAAGATATGGGGCCGGCGCAACTATCAGACGCGATGCAGGCCACTGCAGATGCCTTGCATGCCCAGATGGAAGTGGTCTGCGGTGATGACCTTTTAACCGAGAATTTTCCCGCCATTCACGCTGTTGGACGGGCTTCGCAGCGAATCCCGCGCTTACTCAAAATGAACTGGGGCAAGACGGATCATCCGCTGCTAGTGCTGTGTGGGAAAGGTGTGTGTTTTGATACCGGGGGTCTGAACCTGAAAACAGGCTCCGGCATGAGCCTGATGAAAAAGGATATGGGTGGTGCAGCGCATGTATTGGCATTGGCCGGGCTGATCATCAAAACGCAGTTACCGGTGCGTTTGCAAGTGTTGATCCCGGCGGTAGAAAACTCGGTATCAGGCAATGCTTATCGTCCGGGTGACGTCATCCCAACCCGCAAGGGTCTGCAGGTTGAAATCGGTAATACCGATGCCGAGGGTCGGTTGGTTCTGGCTGATGTATTGGCCTATGCCTGCGAAGGTGAACCCGACCTGGTAATGGATTATGCGACCCTGACCGGGGCAGCCCGGATTGCGATGGGCACCGATTTGTCACCGATATTCAGCAATGATATTGCAATTGCCAACGCCATCGTCGCCGCTGGTGAGTATGAAGAAGATCCCCTATGGGTACTGCCGCTATACCAACCTTACCGGGCGCAGCTAAAAAGTAAAATCGCAGACCTAAGTAATGTCGGCAGATCCAGCTACGGGGGCTGCATTACCGCAGCTCTGTTCCTGGAATATTTCGTTATGCCTGAAACAAATTGGGTGCACATCGATACCTTCGCCTGGAACCAGGCTTCCCGGCCAGGCAGACCGGTGGGTGGAGAAGCGTTGGGGCTTAGAGCTGTATTTAAGTATTTGCAGGAACGCTACGGTTAAGCCGCAGTTGCTGATGCAATATGGGGGTTAATCCAAAAACCCATCGCGCCGAAATTCTGCGCACCCTGCAACTCGGTGCGCCGGTGATGATTGGGTTGGTTGCGAGTTTCAGCATGAATTTCGTCGATACCGTGATGGCAGGCAGATTGCCGGAACGGGAAGTTGCGCTGGCGGCCATTTCTACCGGTGGCGCGATCTGGTCAGCGGTGCTGATGTTTGTACTGGGCTTGACGATGTCGTTACAACCCACCGTGGCCCAGCTTGATGGCGCCGGTAACAGATCCGCGGGCGGTGCTGCGGCCCGGCAGGGGTTTTGGATTACACTCGCTGTGGCGATCCCATTTGTACTCATCCTGCGCAGCGGTGGGGTAGTGTTTCGGTGGGTTGCGGTGGACCCTAGCATCACGCACACGGCGGTGGTATATGTGCAGGCACTGGCGTGGGGTGCGCCGGGTATCTGTCTGTTGTTACTACTGCGTTATTTCAGCGAAGGGAGTGGCCACACGCGGCCTACCATGTACATGGGTTTGTTGGGTGTGATGTTAAACATCCCGCTTAACTATGTGTTGATGTTCGGCAAGCTAGGCCTGCCGGCCCTGGGTGCACAGGGTATTGGGTATGCCACCTCGATCGTGATCTGGTTGCAATTGGCCATGATGTTTTTCTATGTGCGGGGGCATCGGCATTTTAAAGACTTTGAATTATTTTCCCGCTGGGACTGGCCGCAGTGGCAGCCAATCAGGCAGTTGCTGGTAATTGGCCTGCCGATTGCGGGGGGCATTTTTGTGGAAGGCGCCCTGTTTGTCGGGGCAGCGCTGTTAATTGCCCGGCTTGGGCCGCTACCGGCTTCGGCCCATCTGGTCGCAATCAATTTTTCTGCGATGATGTTCATGGTGCCGTTGGGTCTTGCCAGTGCGGTGACGACGCGGGTGGGCAACGCTCTGGGCAGGGATGAGCCAGTTGCTGCAAGGTATGCGGGCCTGATCGGCCTGGCGCTGGTGTTGGTGACCCAGACATTCAGTGCGTCATTGATGTTGTTTGTGCCCGAATTTATCGTTGGCATTTATACCGACGACGCAGCTATTTTGCCGATCGCCGTGAGCTTGTTGTTTTATGCCGCAATTTTTCAATACGCTGACGGCATACAAATCTGCGCAGCCGGGGCCTTGCGCGGGTTAAAAGACACCCTGGTGCCAATGTTCATCAATGTATTGTCCTACCTAATGATTGGCTTGAGCCTTGGCTATTACCTGGCTTTTAATAAAGCCATAGGGCCCGCCGGCATGTGGATTGGCATGATAGCTGGCTTGTCCTTGGGCGCCATCTTGCTACTCAGTCGGTTTTTGTACCTGAGCGCGCGCTTGACATGACACTGGATTCCTGGGGCGCCTGTTCATCAGTCCTTTACAATATTAAGCCATGCGGGCTTTTAATTTCTCCAGTTCAGCTTCAATGGTCGGGTCTGTGGGTGTTTCTTCCGCTACCCACACTATGCTCGCTTGACCCCCGAAATCGTAGGAGCTTACCCGTGCTTCGAGCCTTTCTACCTGTGATTGCAAGCGGCCAAAGCGGCCCATGGCGCGGCGGACTTTACGCTCGGCGGGGGACAGCGATTGGTCGTTATTCGCAGCTTGTCCGTTACTTCTCGGCCCGTGGCGCTGCTGGATATCTTTTAATCTGGATTTGGCCTCTGTTAATTTGCGCTTGAGTGTTGCCATATCAAATTCAAGTTGGGTCAGACGTTCTTTCAGGCTTTCAGATTCACTGCTGGCGGATTGCAATGCCTGTTCCAGCTCGGTTTTTGATTTCAGTGCAGCCCGGGCCAGGTCATCACGGTTGCTCGCTACAGATTTTTCCACCCGCTCAGTCCACTGTGCGATATCACGTTGATAGCGTTCCTGCATGCGCTGCAGGTGGGATTGCTCGGCCAACAGGTCAGCGCTGGCGAGACGGGCATCCTCGGCGGCGTCTTCCATATCGCGGATAAGCACGCGTAACAGCTTTTCTGGATCCTCTGCTTTTTCGAGCAATGAATTGACATTGGCGGCGATTACGTAACGCAGACGAGTAAATGATCCCATGGTTTTATCTCCTGTTTTATCAATTAAGACATGGCCTGTTAACAGACCTTGGCTTGATATATGCAGAAATCGTGCCACTATCTAAAATCGGCGAAATCACAGGAAAATGGGGGGAAAAATCACCATCGCAGGGCTATGAAGTGGTCTTTTTGGCAAACTGTTGGCGTTTTTGCCAGCCTCTAGTGCGCTAGAATATCCCAAAGAGGTGTTACTTTTGGCCGATTGTGATTACCGCCTGGGGTCAATACAATAGCTCACAGTTGAAATCACAGGTGATCGCATGGCCCATGAGCGTTCCTTTCCGGTCAGGTTTGCACTGGGGACTTGGTATTTTATTAATGGCAGCCGCAAGGTCTTTTTAAACCTGCTGTTTCTGGCCTTCATTTTTATGGTTTATTTTGCGCTCCAGCTACCGGCTACGATGCGCCTTAAGCCCGAATCTACCCTGATTATTCGACCCTATGGGAATATCGTGGAACAGCTCACAACCACGCCCATGGATCGTGCCTTGCAAGAAGCCATGGGTCAGGACAGGCAGGAAACCCGCTTACGGGATATACTCGAAGCCATTCACCGCGCTGCCGATGATAGTGATATCAAGCAACTGGTGATTGATCCATCTTTCATGTGGGGTGTTGGCCTAGCTGCGTTGCAGGACTTGGGTCATGCACTGGATGCTTTCAGATCCACCGGCAAGCTAGTGATCGCGTTGGCGGACAATCTTGGCCAGCAGCAATATTACTTGGCATCACTTGCGGATGAAATCTGGTTAAATCCCAACGGTGTGGTCTGGCTGGAAGGTTATTCAAGTTACCGGCATTTTTATCGTGCAGGGTTGGAAAAACTGGCAGTAGAGATCAACCTGTTCCGGGTGGGCAAATACAAGTCGGCAATGGAACCATTCATACGTGACGACATGTCGCTCGAAGCTAAGGAAGCTGGCAAGTTTTGGCTTGGCAACTTATGGCAACAATATCTTGAGGGCATATCTGAACACCGGGGCATTCCGCTGTTATCGTTGCAGGAGGCCATTGATGATATGCCCAACCAGATTGAGCAAGCGGGCGGGAATTTTGCGCAATATGCCCTGAATCTCGGCCTGGTGGATCAACTGCTGACCGCGCCCGAGGCACGTCAGGAGCTTGCCCGTTTGGGTACTGCGGATCAGGCGGGTGACAGCTATCGTGCTGTTGGTATGCAAGATTACCTTGACCTCACCAAAAGGAAATCCAATGCTGGCAATGCAAACCACATCGCCATCGTGATTGCCGAAGGTGAAATCGTCAATGGACGCCAGCCGGCCGGTCGTATCGGATCCATCTCAACAGCCGAGCAGCTTCGCCAGGCAACCCTGGATGATGACGTGGCAGTCGTGGTGTTGCGGGTTAACAGCCCAGGTGGTGACGCCTATGCCTCTGAACAGGTGCGCCTAGAGTTGCAACAGGTGCGCGATGCCGGTAAAAAAGTGGTTGTTTCGATGGGTAACGTTGCTGCTTCAGGTGGCTACTGGATAGCCATGGCCGCAGACGAGGTTTGGGCCAGCCCGGCAACCATTACTGGCTCAATTGGTGTGTTTGGAATGTTGCCGACCTTCGAGAACACCCTGGATAAAATCGGGGTCCATACCGATGGTTTCGGCACTACTAAAGTAGCAGGAAAAATCCGCCTGGACCGGCCGTTGGACCCGGACATGGCACGTGTCCTGCAGTTTAGTACGGAAAGAATTTACCAGCAGTTTATTAACCTGGTCAGGGTTGCCCGTGGCAAGAATACGGTTGCAGAAGTGGATAAAATCGCACAGGGTCGGGTCTGGAGTGGCCAACAGGCGCTGGCGCATGGATTGGTTGATAAAACCGGCACGTTTCAGGACGCCATTGAAGCTGCCGCAAGAATCGCTGGTCTGGGAGACAAGTATCAGATTGACTGGGTCGAGCCCAAAAAATCGGCGCTGGGTGAGTTTTTCACAGATTTTCTGAGCAAAGCTATTACTCGACTGGATTTATCGATAAGCACCCCGGTTAACTTGCCGGGTTCTTTCTTGCAGAACATGCTTGACGACCTGCGCTTTATTGCCACTCGCGACGGTAAATTTACAATCGCAGCGCATTGTTTGTGCGCTCCTCAATAATTTTTTTGGGTCGGATCTGGTAGGTCAGAATGCAGCAGCCAGCGTTTTAGCTGGGGGTCGTATCTCCAGTATTGCTCATTGGTGATCGTGCGTTCGCGGGCCTGGTTTTTATTAAACATACTAATTTCAACGGTCTGTCTGAGACCGTTGCCGTCTTCCACCGGAATTGATGAGCGGGTCACATAGCGGGTGACACGAAACAGCCTTAGTCTGTCCAACTCCAGGCGTAAGATGGGGTTTTCCCTTTGGTATTGAGGGGCGATAAAGTTAATCGCTGCATCCCATTGGGACCAACGCACTGCAGCTTCGTATTGTGTCAATGTGTCGGCCAGGCCGTGATTTTCTTTGGTTTGCGGGCAAGCTGTGAGTAATGCTGTCATGCCAAGTAATATGACAGTGCGCAGGATCAGTTTCATTTTTTAAGCATCCCCATGCAGTTAATCGTTTTGTTTTCGTTTGCAGGCACCCGGAGTGCTATTGGGCACACCCGCACCGCGGGCGCTACAGGCATTGCTGTAGGTTTTGCCGTCACAACCACAAACAGGCTCGTAGTGCATGGTGCAGGCAATGGCCTGGGTGGGTGGTGTGAGCACACATTTTTCAAGCTTGTCAGCATCATCAGAAACAGCAGAACAACCACCCAGCAAGATCAACAAAACGGATTGTGCCATTAAGATTTTTCCGCAGGCTTTAAACATGGAATCTGCTCCAGGCTAGTGCCAGCCAGGTTGTAGCGATCAGGATCAGACAAAACATGACTGCGGCAGAAGCCATGTCCTTGGCTCTGCCTGATAGGGGATGTCGCCCCGCACCGATGCGGTCAACCGTATTTTCCACAGCGCTGTTTAAGAGTTCGACGATTACCAGCAAAAACAGCGGCAGTATCAGTATCAGCCATTCTACAATCGATTGTGCCAGCCAGACGGATATTGGCAGCAAAAAAATTGCAACGCTGACATCTTGCCTGAACGCCGCTTCATGCACCCACGCATCGTATATGCCACGCAAAGAATTTCTGATTGCCGAAATGAGCCGGCTGATACCGTTTAGCCCTGGTTTCATTTACCGAGAACTTACAAGCTGAACGTTGTCGTGCATAAGCAAACTCCATTACCCGGTTTTCCGGAAACTGGTATTATGCTTAACTTGGCCGGTAACAACAATCCGGTCGTTGATAAAACTGGAATCGTGGCAGCGCCTGCCAGGTCTTTGTGTAGGGAACACCCCCTAATGCTTAAAGTTGCATCCTGGAACGTTAACTCCCTGAATGTCCGCCTACCTCACTTGCTTGCCTGGTGTGATATCGCCCGGCCGGATATTCTTGCCTTGCAGGAAACCAAGTTGACCGATGACCGCTTTCCTGTCGAGGAACTCCGCAAAGCGGGTTATCACAGCGCTTATTCAGGGCAAAAAACCTATAACGGCGTCGCGATACTCAGCCGGGAACCGGCTATTGATCCGGTGACAGATATCAACGGTCTGGAAGACCCGCAGCGGCGGATTTTGGCCGTAACCGTGGGTGATGTGCGGATTATTGATCTGTACGTGGTGAACGGTATGGAGGTGGGGTCGGACACATTCGCTTATAAACTGCACTGGCTGGAACAGGTAACCGCCTGGATTGCAGAAGAAATGCAGCGCTTTGAACAGTTGATTGTGCTGGGCGACTTTAATATTGCACCGGCTGATGGTGACGTACATGACCCCGAATCCTGGCACGGGAAAATTCTCTGTAGCGATCCCGAACGAGCAGCGCTTAAGAAAATTTTTGATCTGGGTCTGGCAGACACCTTCAGACAATTTGAACAGGCAGAAAAAAGCTGGAGTTGGTGGGACTACCGTCAGGCTGCTTTCAGACGGAATATGGGTCTGCGAATCGATCTTGTGCTGGTTTCGGCAGCGCTGGCCAAAGTATGTAGCGCTGCTTATATTGACAAAGAGCCGCGGCGGCAGGAGCGGCCTTCAGACCATACACCGGTGGTTGCAGAGTTTTTTTAGGGGGCATTTCAAATCGAAGACCACGCGGCTATGAGCCGGTGAGGCCCTTCATAGACACGCTGCTAGTACATCCCTGTATCGCTCTGTCGCCAACGTCATGTTGGCTCAAGATCTATGAAGGGCCTCACCGGCTCATGCTTGATGATTGGATTACGCCGTCAGTGGGTGTCAGCTCTTGTAGTGTGCTACCGAAGGGTCGATGTGTTGCGACCAGGCGTCAATGCCTCCAGCGACATTACTGACATTGTCAAAACCCAGTTTGCGAAAATGCTCGGCTGCCACCTGACTGCGTTGCCCGACGTGGCAAATAAAGGCCAGCGGCGTGTCTTTGGGCATGGCTTCTATTTCTGCCATGGTATCGCCATCCATCGATTTGGCGGCCTCAATTGATGCTTGTGCGCGTTCGTCTTTGCCACGTACGTCAATCAGTACCACATTGTTGTCGTCGAGCTGTTGTTTTAGCTCATTAACACTCATTTGCTTGATAGCCTGCGGTGCCTGTGGCAGCGAGATTGTCAGTCCTTCGCCCTGCATTGATTCGACCCAGTCAATCACGGCACCCCGCGCCCGTTGAGCCGATACCACGTCAAAAAGCAGGGTGATGCCCTTGGTCTCAACCTTGATTTCATGGCCTTCGGCAGGTGCCAGATCAAATTGTGATTGCCAGCTAGCATCTACTTTGAAATGCAAACCGATTCCGCCATGGCCCGCCATGGCTTCGATAATTTTTCCGGCAGCGGCATCGGTAATAGTGATTTCCGGCGGTGTAAGGTCAGGGGGTTCCACACCCAACATCTCATGCAATTCGCCGTTGTTGAACATGGCAGTCACGATGTCACATCCACCGACTAATTCCTTGTCGATATAAAGCTGCGGTATTGTCGCCCAGTTGCCAAATTCCTTGATGCCTTCGCGAACTTCCTGGTCCTGCAAAATATCCACGCTGACATAGTTATCAAGGATGGAACCCAGTAGCCTGGTAGTTTTTGCTGAAAAGCCGCACATGGGAGCCTGCGGCGTGCCTTTCATGAACAGGACTACACGATCGTTTTCAAGGTAGTTTTCAATTTTTTCGCGGGTGCTGTCGGTAAGGCTCATATCGCGGTAGTCCAGTTGGTTATCAGATAACAAATAACATGGGGTGCTTATGCGGGACTATCAAGTTTTAAACC